>JAGLFI010000025.1 GCA_023144585.1 Desulfobacula sp.
ATCATGAACCTCTTTATGAAGGAAAAGATCAATCCGCTGCTTGGGGCAGCCGGTGTTTCAGCAGTTCCCGGTTCTGCACGCGAAGTTCATGTGATGGGCCTTAAGGAAGACCCAACTAATTTCCTGCTGATGCATGCCATGGCCTGCAACTCTTCAGGCGTCATAGGATCTGCTGTTTGCGCCGGTATACTATGGAGCTTTATGATGTAAGGATTAGATGGCGGGTTTGATGGTAAACTCAAAGATACTTCAACTCGTTAAACGAGGTGTATCCCGGAAAGCAGCAGCTAAAGTGAGCTTTTCAAATAAAGGACGTTGGGCACTATCCTGGACAAGAGCCTTACATCGGGCTTATCCCAACCGTGTGTTTATCAACAGGTTTGGACAATTGAATATAGATATTAAAATACTGGGTCGCATAATTGGCATAAAAGGAAATAACGGGCAGCATTACATAGCTGTCCAGATTGCCGATCAGGTATTACCTTGTTCTGCTGGTTATTCATAAGCTGTTAAGGTTATAAAGCGCCTGCTCGGCAGCTATCGCAATAGGTTCACGGCTTGGTTCAGAGGATAAATCAGGATTTCCGGCGCACATTAATGTTGTTAAATCAGAAATTGTTTTTTCACCCAGAATCAAGGCGTTGATTGTATCAATCTCCTTTACAGGAGATTCGCTGTCGCTGATGATCTGTCCTCCGATTAACCGTTGAGTCTCCTTATCGAAAATAAGCTTAAGTGTCCAGGCTTTTACGTCTGGTATCATTCCGTGTTTGCTTCTGGAATCAACCATGACGCTGACGGTTTCGAAACCTTCCTTTTGTGCCAGTTCTTCCGTAAAACCCGTACCAGTAATACTTTTATCAAAAAGCTTAGTCGCGCTATTGTTCAATACGCCCGGAAACTCGATTTCATAACCTGCAAGTTCTTTAGCTGCAAGCCGACCTTGAATAACCGCAGGACCACGCAATTGCGAAACTGTGGGATTTTTTGTAATAAAAGAATTTTTTTCTATACAGTCTCCACCCGCAAGGATATCCGGGTCTGATGTTTCTAAAAATTTATTTACTTTTACACCGAATCTGCCCAGTTCAAGATTCGGCTTTGTTCCGACGGAAAGCATGGCAATATCAGCATCGATTTTCTCGCCGGTTTCAAGCTCCACCCCTGAAACATAACCATTGGAGCCGATTATTTTCGTCACCTTATGTCCCATCAGCATGTTAAAGCCCTTTCCAACCAGGTATTTTTGTATTTTAAAACCCATTTCCGCATCAAGCATTAATGGTAAGGGATGCCCTAAAAGTTCAACAATAGTAACATTATAATAATCCGCCTTAACTGTTGAAAGGAGTGAGGCTAATTCAAGGTTTATAAATCCTGCACCTATAAAGACAATTTTTTTAGCTTTTTTTCTTACCGCATCCGATGCGTTCCTTAAAGTAAAAACACCATCAAAGTCAACACCGTCAAGCACTGGTATCACCGGACTTGCTCTGGTTCCCAGGACTATCTTGTCATATTCAATAGAGCTGCCATCTGATAATTCGAGCATCTTTTTTTCAGTATCCACATGGGTTGCCCTTGCGATGACACTTTTTATACCTGCATTTTCAAACATCTTATCGGGATTTGTAATAGAATCAATGGTGACCAGACCGGCCACGACATGGGCAGAGCTCATCTTACAATAAAACGTTTTTCTTCCCGAATAATCGTTATATCTATATTCGGCATAAGCTTTTTTGACAACATTGCAGCAGCACCGCCTGTGCCTTTTGCCAAATTAAAGACATTTCGGTACTCAGCAATTGAAATAATATTAAAAAACTTGTACGCTGCGAAAGAACGTCTGGATTTTTTACTGGAGATTATCCAATGTGCCTCCCTGAATGAGCAGGTACAACACAAAAAAGTTGCACAATTTCCATAAAAGACTGGACTCAATTTTGAAGTAAGTAGTAAAATATATAATATTTATCACTAAAAATTAAAAAAGAAAATAAAATGATGAAAATAGCTATTATACGCTGCGAAAAAAATATGGATCGATGTCCTTTAACAAACTGTTTTAACTGTTTGATCGAAAAAAAAAAGGGATTCATTCAATATAATGAAACTATTCCTGCTGGCGTCTTCACGTGCAAATGTCCTGGTGACAATGCTGTAGGCCTATCCAAAATACTAAAATCAAAAGGCGCCGAAGCCATCCATTTTTGCACATGCACCTTTTCCAAAAAATCTGATAAAGGCTGGGATATGGCAGATGGTGGATTTTGCGACAATATTGACAGCATAATCGATACAGTTTATCAAGAAACTGAAATTCAATGTATTAAAGGAACAGCCCATCTTCCCAAAGGATACGTTCCCAGCACATGGAAATAATGCAAAAAGCGATATCAATATTTACCCGCAAGTTAAATGATGAGATCCAATTTTGATAAAAATAAATAAAATTGAAGGCAAAAATGGTATCAGAAAAGAAAAAACAAATCATTATACCAAAGGAAGATGCTGTTTTCTGGATGGGTAAAAACGGTGACTGGTATAATGAGCATGGGAAATTTGAACATCTCAAAATTATTAAATATTTTAATTCATCCATAAGAAAGGATGAAACCGGGTACTATGTTTATCAGGAAACAGAGGATCATGAGGAAAAAGTATATTTCCCTTATGAAGATACCGCACTTTTTGTTTTCGACGTAAAAGTGGATGAAGATATCGGCCTTATATTAAATAACAATGAAAAAATAAAATTTAACCCGGAAAACCTTTTTATCCGAAATGACGAACTCTATCTTCAAACGCCTGAGCACCTGGTTAAGTTTAGAGACAGGGCACTTTTAAAAATGTCTAAGTTTATGGACGAAAAAGATGGGCAATTGCTGTTTAAAATAAAAGGCAAACCCGGCTGCTTGATTAATACCAGAAAAAAGATATAAAAAATTATGAAGGGAAAATATCCTGATAAGCTATTTGATTTTTTCAAGGAGACTTTGGTAAGCATTGTTCAGTTCAACAAATTTTTCATCTGAGCCGCCAATATCGGGGTGAACCTGTCTTGCAAGTCTTCGGTACAATTTGGTTAAATTTTTCTTTGTCATTGTTTTGAGCGCTTTATTGGTGATGTTAAAAATTTTGCAGGCAGTGGCTGTGCTGATAGATTTTTGAGCCTTATGTTTGAAAAAACGATGCCGGGACATGAAATCTTTTGCAAAATCATCCAACAATGTTGTATTTGCGTAAGGGTGATCAAAAAACATGATGAGATACCTTATAAGATAATCATCAAGAGGCATTT
This sequence comes from Desulfobacula sp., assembly GCA_023144585.1. GTDB lineage: Bacteria > Desulfobacterota > Desulfobacteria > Desulfobacterales > Desulfobacteraceae > Desulfobacula. Next base: position 3,308 of record JAGLFI010000025.1, read on the forward strand.
TTTTATTGAACAGGCTCTTGTTGAGCCGGTAGATTGTTTTAAGAAAATATTCATCCACTTTTTCCTGGTTCAGGGTATGGGGCATCTCTTTTTGGCCATAAATCCTGAAAAAAAACTTTGGAGATCAAAAACAGTATAGACATAGGATTTCAATTCATGGGGTTTTAAGGAAAATTCCTGTTTAAGAAAGTGCTGCTTGATTTCATCTCTGGATTGATGAACAAGGTTTTTAAACAGGACGGCAGGCATGTTTTCTACAGGACCCTGATCCATGCCCCTGAATTTTAAATAAAGGGTTCTTCTTTTGTCAAAATAGTGGACACGGGCGGCAATTTGATCTTTTTCCTTGCGGGTCAGTTTTTTACGGGCGTTTTTATAGGACCGGTTTCTGAAGGTGTCAATCGCTCTTCTGATATCCAACCTGATCCAGGGCCAGAAAATATCCTCAAGTTTATCAGAATCATAATCGGCACCCGATTCAGATATGGCATCTTCCATGTTCTCATCAAAATAAAATGCATTGCCACCGGGATATTTAATAAACAAAGAAGGGTCGGAACCCAGATCAAACAGATCTCTGAAAGTCAATTGATTATCAATGATACAGGATTCTCTTAAAACAAATTGTGCACGACCTCTTTTTTTTTCAAACGCAATATACATGGTCAGTATGAGAGTGTTTTTAATTTGACCAGATTGTATTCTCGTGTGCCAATGCCTATTTTTTGAGCATAATCAAGCTGATGCTCCCAGTCAACAAACGGGTAAAGCCCTTTGAATTTATCTTCTCCAGGGTTAAGATTTGTTTTAAGAACAGTGCCGGGCAATGCTTTTTGCTGGTTGACAAGGTCCGCACTGGCCTGGTCAATGGCAACAGGATCAGTTGATGCGAGAACACCTACATTATTGACAATGGGGGATTCGCTATAAGACAGGCAATCACATTTGGGTGAAATATCTGTAATAAAATTGATAAAAAAAGTTTTTTTTTCTTTGCTTTTAAGAATCCCAAGGTTGTATTCCATCATTTTTTCAAGGAAGACCGGAACCGTCTGGTTCCAGTTGATATTCACAGAACCGGTCGGGCAGCGGACAATACATTCAGCACATCCGATACATTTTTCCCTATCAATATAAGCTTTTTTCTCTTTAAGGCGAATGGCCCCTGCAGGACAGTGTTTTTCACATTCGGCGCACCCGATACAGGTTTTTCTTTTTATTCTCGGGCTCACAGTAGAATGCATGTCGAGTTTCCCTCTTCTGGAGGCACATCCCATACCTATGTTTTTCAAGGTCCCGCCAAATCCTGAAAGCTCATGGCCTTTAAAATGGGCCACAGAAACCAATGCATTTGCATCAATGATCTCAGATCCGATATAGACATGTTTGCAGTTTTTCTGGTTCACTGTAACTTTTGTTTCGCTTTTACCCCTGAGCCCGTCGGCAATAATAATGGGTGTGGTATCCATGGAAGAATAAGAAAAGCCATTTTCAATGGCCGTGTGAATATGGGATACGCTGTTGGATCGGGTCCCCACATAAAGGGTGTTGGCATCGGTGAGAAAGGGGCTTGCTTTATATTCTTTGATAGTCTGGATGATTTTTCTGATAAATATTGGGCGAATATAAGCGGTATTGCCCTGTTCTCCAAAATGAATTTTTATGGCGGTCAGATCGTTTTTTTTTAAAATATTTTCAACCCCTGCTTTTTTAATAAGCCTTGAAAGTTTCTGGGGAAGATTTTCCTTTGAGGTGGCCTCTAAATCCATAAAAAAAACATCGGCAGTCATTGTTTTCTCCTAACAGGGTTGAATTAAATGTTAAAATAATAAAATACGTTAATCAGTTGAGAATTACAATACACATCAGCGAAATGTGATCTATATACCGAAATTTATGGTTTAAGAAACAAGAAGACTTTTATAATGCAAGAGGGAATATAGAAAAAGCATTGACCATTTTCTCGGAATGCGGTGCGGATGGCTGGGGGGAAAAATATAAAATAGAATTAGCAACTTTTCTATGATTTACATACGAATACCCTGAAAAAAAATGATTTTAAATGTTGTAATCCATTTTTTCTATTATTCAAGATTACGGACTGCCAGAGCTCTAAACTCTTTATATTTTGAAATTCTGTCAGTGCATGAGTATTCCCGGTGAAAATTGAAAAGCCGGGCTGAAATGAATTCCATTTCAGATGCCCAGATCCATCCACAGCTCAATTCAATTATAGAGATAATTTTCACTTTCCGACCGCAGTTTGCCTCGTACCCTTGTATATTCTGATCATAAAGTGTCTTGAGTTCATCAATGGCGGGTAAGCGCCAGTTGTCATAGCTGGTTGGAAGTGTATAGGGAAACGTATATTTAATCCATTTTAGAGCCTGTCTCCAGTTGATGTCACCCTGGTTGTCCGTCTTTGCCCACATGACTTTTAGCAGTGTATCAGTCACCGTGCCATCAGCATTATCAATAAAACGTTCCTGAGCATGGATCAGGCTGGAGGTCGGAAAAATGAATAATATAGAAAATATAAAAAAAATGGATACTGCTGTAAATTTATTCATAAACTTATCCTGTTTCAATGATGTAAATGAAAATATGATCAACAATATACCTTAAAATAAAGTTAAGCGATTATAAGGTTTTCGTCAATAAAAAAAGAAAAAAAAGCTGTTTTCTGGAAAAATCCCACAAGACAGCTTTTTTAAGAACAAGAAGGTGTGACTGGATCACTTATGACATGGTTTGCAGCAGCCTGTAGAGTGTTCTTCTGGCAAGGATGTCACCTGAGATGATACCGACCACTTTATCTTCCTCAACAATGGGCATGGCAGATATTTCATTGTTTTCCAACTTCCGGATACAATCAATGATGGTTGAATCCGGATTGTTGGTAATGACATCTGCCGTCATGATTTTGGTCAAGGGAGAATCCATGGGCAGTTTTGATGCCATGGCTTTGGTAATATCCCAGCTGGTTACGATACCAATGAGTTTGCCTTTTTCAGACACAACATTGACAATGGGAACATGAGCATCTACTATCAATTGAGCCGCATCAGTCACGCCCTTATCCACGCCAATGGTGGGGGCTTCTTCCATGATATCCCGGGCTGTTTTTGATTTTTCTTTTGAAGCGATTCGCTGAACACTGACCTGCTCTGCAATTTCACAGGGCAGGCTGTCTGCATCCTTGCAAAGGCCGTCGATGAGTTCTTCCATATTTCTACGGATGACTGTTTCAAGCTTTTCAACCGCTGTTTTTCGGCGGATTTCTGCAAGGTTTGCAAAATCATCTTGATTTTTTTCAAGCCAGCCTTCAATGGCATTGGAATTTCCCAGGATACCTTTGGGGATCAGCAGGTGATCCGGTGTCGGGACAATCCTTTCATGGGCAGCATAGATGACCCCGCCTGAGTTCACCAGGTAATCTGTTGCAATGAGCGTCCCTTTATCCCTGTAAACATGTCGTTCCATTCTTCTACGTTCCGCTTTTCTTGCAGGATTCGGAGAATAGGTGTTTGCCCCTTCAACAATGATCCGCCATGTTCCCATCCTGTCCGTGGTCATGGATGGGTTTGTCAAGGTATTTACATCCAGGTAATTGAATACAGGTGATGCCGGAACCAGACAGAATGCGGATTCGGTTAGCAGGTTGTTGGAAGAGTTGGAAAAGATCATATGCTTTAATTCAGGAAGGTCATTATGCATGATTTGATCATGGAAATATTTTTGGGTGACTGCGCCAAACTCTTTCCACATGTCAAAGAGTTCTTTCCATGGCAGTCCGTCCGAATTTAAAAGATAGCCGTTTACATCACTGATCCCTTTGATAATGGGACAGTTTTCAGGATCATAATCATGGAAAATCCTTGCCACATGGGCACCCACAGCCCCAAATCCCTGGATAAGGATATCCATATTGGAGGGTTTGGGAATGACCATGTTTTTAAACTGAGGCAGTTGCTTTAATTTGGGCAGATGCTCCAGCAATGCTTTGGTGGCTACCACAATGCCATTGGCAGCACCCCCTAATTCATCAATTCTGTTGCCACCCATATCAGCCGGTTTTGATACAACATTATTCAGGCCGTTTTCAATGGCAAAGGTTTTCATATCTGCATCATTGGTCCCCACATCTGGACCGGGGATATAGATGTCCTTGTATCGGTTTAAGAGCTGTCCAAATCCTTTGATAACTTCATGCCGGTCTTCTTCAGAAAGGTTATCCGGCCGGACAATACCGGATTTTCCACCACCAAAGGGAAGATCGGCAGCGGCATTTTTAAGGGTCATACCCCTTGCCAAATCATGGATAATATCCGGGGTGATATCCGGCAGCATCCTTGTCCCGCCCATGGAGGGCTGCCCCATGGCAAGGTTCTCCACCACAAGAAATCCGCCAATTTCCACAGGGCTGTCCTCATTCCATATGCAGGATACAGGCCGTGGCCCCAGGCGGTCTACTTTGATCCCCAAACGTTGAAGACGGTCAACATCCAGGGGTCCGAATTCAAGAAACCTTAATGGGCCGTCCTTGATCAGGCGGTTTTTCCATACATTTTTTGGCAGGGCCTCCTGCAAAAATTGATGCATTCTTGATGGAATCATTTGTTAATTTCTTTATGCGTAAGATTAATGTAGATTTTTCGCTGCAATTACACCGGTGCCGGATTTTATTAAGGCCTCCGCCGTCAGGTTGACGGAATTCTGCTTGTCAAGATAATTGGCTTGGAGAGATTCCATCAGGCCATTATCCAGAATTTCTTGTTTGCTTGAAAAGTACTCAAGAATATTGGACGGGTGTTCTCTTTTTTTCTCTACAGCAATTTCACCGCCTTCATGCTTTGCAGCCATATTGGGGACTTCTTTTGCAATCTCAATGAGTTCATATCTCCTGTTGTAGGGTTGATTCACAATCGACTGATAGGTTTCCGTGATATGATGTTCAAAGCGAACCTGTTTTTTCAGGCCTAATTGTTTTCTAATAACATTTGCCTGGCGGATGGTCTCATTGTTCACGGAGTTGGAAAGGTTAAAGCCCACAAGTGATGTGGTACCGTCTTCCCGGGAGAAGAGTTTGGCAGTCATGAGTGTCCACATGATAAAGTATGGGTTGTCATTGCCTACGAATACGGATATTTTAAATTCTATGTCCACACCCAGCCTGTGCATCATGTATCCTAAAAGAATGGTACCGGGATTCACGTTCAACACCTGCTGAATGCCGTAGCTGGTATAATAATGCAGGTATTCTTCAGCTCATTTTATGGGATAGTCATTGGGCTGACCAATGCCGCCAAAATATCCGGTAATGGTGTCAGGGCCGCCAAGATGTACATTACCGCCATCGGTTCCCCGGGTATCAAGGGATTCAACATAGGTGGCACTGATAATCTGCATGGCAAGGGCCGTGGCCATGATATTTCCGTTATCTTCAACCTGTTCAGCCATGTTCCTGACCCGGATTATCCGGCCCGGCATAAGTTCTTTTTTCTCAATGGCCTGTCTGGCCTGGGTTATCAGCCATGGGAAAAACTGCAGGGCACTGATTTCAAGGGTTACGGCATTGGTAGAATCAATAGATGAGACATCGGCATCTTTTCCTAGGATGTTTTTGCAATAGTCATCCATTGAAATAAAAGCTTTCTTATCCCTTTGTTCCATCAACCATTCAAGGTCTGCAACATAGGGGGAATTTATTTCTTTAAGACGCTGCATCAAGGTTTTCGGATTTCTGGCCTGTGTGGCTTTTTCATTTATGGCTTTGGCACCGCCAAATTTTTCAACCAGATCGCATAGCTCTCCCACTTGTTTATTGTCAGGATTTGTGATGAGCCGGTTAACAATATCAAGATCTTTTGCTTCAATTTTAAGTATTTCTTTAAGGTTGGTCATTGTGATTCCTTGCTTTTTTTGGCTTTTATTTTTTCATTAAAGCCAGAAATTTTTCTTTTTCGCCTTTAATCATGTGATAACAATGCTGGTCTTCCGGGAATCTGCCTTCACGAACATCTGCGCAATAGGCTTTCATGGCATCGGTGATGATGGTGGCAACATCACAATATTTTTTAACAAATTTTGGAGTGAATGCCTGGAATTGGCCAATAAGATCGCTGACAATCAAAAGCTGTCCGTCACACTCTTTTCCTGCACCAATTGAGAATACCGGTATGGTCAGGGTGTCGGCAATATACTGGGCCACTTCCGGGGGAACCGCTTCTACCAAGAGCATCTGGGCGCCGGCTTTTTGTACGGCCAGGGCATCTTCAACAACCATGGCGGTATCTTTGGCTGTCCGCCCTTGGGCTTTATGGCCGCCCAAAGCGCCGGAACTCTGGGGTGTGAGACCGATATGGCCGATGACAACAATCCCTGCTTCCACGATGGCCTTGATTCTTGAGGCTACACGTGTACCGCCTTCAAGCTTAATGGCATCTACGTCTGCTTCCTTGAGGAAACGACCGGCATTATATACCGCATCCACATCAGATGTCTGGTAACTCATAAAAGGCATGTCACCAATAATAAAAGTATTGGGAGCACCCCGTCGAACAGCATCACTATGAACAATACACTGGTCCATAGTGACGGGAACAGTGCCTTTGTAGCCATAAACACACATGCCAAGGGAATCGCCCACAAGAATCA
>JAGLFI010000250.1 GCA_023144585.1 Desulfobacula sp.
CTCCAGGGCACCTATGAGACCTTTGCCTCTTTGGGCCAGAAGCACTACAATTCCGATCTGACCGGAAAAATCATCGTAACCGCAGGACTTGGCGGCATGGGTGGTGCACAGCCCCTTTCGGTTACCATGGCAAACGGTGTTGCCATCTGTATTGAGATTGATAAGAACAGGATCAAAAAAAGGCTTGAAAAACGGTATCTGGATATTGAAGCATCAAGCCTTGATGAGGCCATTTCAAAGGCAAAACAGGCTGCAAAAGACGGCAAGCCGCTTTCCATCGGATTTTGTGCCAATATAGTGGATATACTTCCTGCCATGATGCAAAAGGGATTTATTCCCGATGTGATCACCGACCAAACCAGCGCCCATGATGAACTCAACGGATATTTTCCCCAGGGACTATCCTTTGAAGAGGCATTGATTTTAAGCAAAAGCGACCCTGAAAAATATAAGGATATGGCTTTGAACTCCATGGCAGACCATGTGAGAGCCATACTTGAAATGAAAGAAAAAGGTGCCATTGCCTTTGATTATGGCAACAATTTAAGAGCCCAGGCCATGAAACGAGGCGTTGACAATGCCATGGATTACCCTGGATTTGTCCCGGCTTACATCAGAGAACTTTTCTGCCAAGGCGAGGGACCTTTTAGATGGGCAGCTCTTTCCGGTGATCCTGAAGATATTAAGGTGACCGACCGGGAACTTATTAAACTTTTCCCCAAAAAAACCAAAATGATTAACTGGCTGAAAATGGCCGAAGAAAAAGTGGAACACATGGGGCTTCCCACGCGGATCTGCTGGCTGGGATATGGTGAAAGGGAAAAAGCCGGCAAACTGTTTAATGATCTTGTCAGAGATGGAAAGGTTAAAGCACCCATCGTTATCGGCAGGGATCATCTGGATTGCGGATCGGTTGCTTCTCCGTTTCGGGAAACCGAAGCCATGAAAGACGGTTCAAATGCCGTGGCAGACTGGGCATTGCTGAACTGCATGACAAATGTTGCCTCGGGTGCCACATGGGTATCCTTTCATGACGGCGGTGGCGTTGGAATCGGATATGCTCTTCATGCCGACCAGGTCACTGTGGCTGACGGCACACCTGAAGCAGAAAAGCGAGTGACCACTGTTCTTCGAAATGATCCTGGCACCGGCATCATCCGCCATGCAGATGCAGGGTATGACACCGCCATCAATGTGGCGAACACAAAGAATGTCAAGCTTCCCATGATTAATATACATCAGGATCTGTTATGACACAACACATGAAACCCTTACTGCCCGATAGAATTGATACACTCTTTATCAATTGCCACGTTGCCACCATGGCCGACAATGCTCTTTCTATTATTGAAAAGGCCGCTTTAACTGTTACCGGGAAAACCATTTCCTGGATTGGCAAAGAAAAAGAAATACCGGATCTATTAAAAACCAAAGACCCTAAAATTATTGATTGCCATAACGGCTGGATTCTGCCTGGATTTGTAGAATGTCATACCCATCTGGTCTGGGCTGGATCAAGATCCAATGAGTTTGGGATGCGGCTCAATGGCATAATCTATGAAGAAATCTCAAAAAAAGGCGGCGGCATCTTTTCCACGGTTAAAGCAACCCGAAACGCTTCAAAGGATGAGTTGTTTACCCTGGCATCAAAACGGGTGAATGTTTTGTTAAAACAGGGTATCACAATTCTTGAAATCAAATCCGGTTATGGGCTTAACCTTAAAACTGAATTGAAAATTCTTGAGGTTATCCGGCTGTTAGATAAAAATTTTCCGTTACACATAGAAGCCACCTTTTTAGGTGCCCATGCCCTGCCCTCAGAATTTGCCAACAATCCGGACGGCTATATTGATCTTGTGACCCATACCATGTTACCGAAGGTAAAAGCGCAAGGGATTGCAACCGCAGTGGATACATTTTGCGAGCCCATTGCCTTTACACTTCCCCAGACAAAAAAGGTGTTTGAAAAGGCAAAAGATCTTGGATTTAATATTAAACTTCATGCTGAGCAGCTATCCAATTCCTATGGTGCTGCCCTGGCCTCGGGATTTAATGCTCTGTCCTGCGATCATCTTGAATATCTTTCCTTGTCAGGTGCAAAAAAAATGGCACAGCATAATGTCACTGCCGTTCTTCTTCCTGGTGCATTCTACTTTTTAAAAGAAACAAAAAAACCACCCGTGGATACCTTCAGAGATCTTAAAATTCCCATGGCAGTATCAACAGATCTGAACCCTGGTTCCAGTCCTGTCCATTCCATGACCCTCATACTCAATATGGCCTGCATGCTGTTTGATATGACCTGTGAAGAAGCATTGCTTGGCTCCACTATTAATGGCGCAAAAGCACTTGGACTTGAACAATCAAAAGGAAGCATTGAGGTGGGCAAAGATGTTGATCTTGTGGTCTGGGATATTGATACGCCTGCAGATCTCTGCTATCTTGCAGGGCTAACGCCCATTGACAGGGTGATGATAACGGGCAGGATACATCAGACAACTTGAATGACCAACTGATTTTTGCAAAGGAACTCCATGGCCGACATATTGATATTCATCAACGGGATTATTTTAATTGGAATATCTCTTTTTTTCCTGATTCTGGGCATGTCCTCTTTTAATGAAAAAGAATACCGGGCAGCGATCATAGCATTGTTTCGCCTTATATTGAACGGCCTTTTCTGGAC
>JAGLFI010000251.1 GCA_023144585.1 Desulfobacula sp.
TATTTTAAGCCGGCCGGTGAATGTTACGGACAGCACCTTTGACCGAGAAGTATTAACTTCAACACTTCCTGTACTGGTGAATTGCTGGGCATCCTGGTGTGGCCCCTGCAAGGCGATTGGTCCGGTTCTGGATGAACTTGCAGTAAAATACAAGGCAAGGTTAAAAATAGTTAAGCTCAATGTGGATGACAACCCGCAGATCGGGTCAAGATATTTCATCTCAAGTATTCCGACCATGCTTCTGGTAAAAAATGGACGGATTATTGATACACTGATTGGCGCATTGCCAAAAGAACAATTGGAATCACAAATTGCAAGAATTCTTTGAAGATAAAAGTGAAGAATTTATTCAATGGTTAAACCGCCAATGGAATATTGAATTTGCATGTGTCCGTCGGGATATTGATATCCAGGGTAGTCCCGAGCGGACACTTTCCCGTGTGGTACTTCAGGATAAAGAGGGCACTCTATTTTTGCTTGAAAAGTTCTCTAAAAATAAATTTCAGGTTCGGCAAAATGTTGCAAAAGCAATTGAATATTTGAATGATAATGGCCTGAAACTTGCCTTATTTTGCCAAAGATCAAATTACGGGGAGTTTTTACCTTTTTTTAAAGAGTCCTGTTTTCAACTTTCCCTTTTTTTAGACAGTACCGGAATCAAACGTCCGGACTATCTATCCTCATCAAAGATGAGAAAAAGTTTTGCTTTATTTTTAATGGATCTTTCCAGGGCTTCTGTAAATATAGAAAGTAAGGTCTCCTTTGAGTTCTTTTCTATTAAAAAATATATTTATAAATTATTCAATGAAATGAAAATTTATGATCATTTGGTTTATAATAAATATCTTCTATTTTTAACGTTTCTAGAAAAAGAATTCATGAAGGTTCATGACAAGCTGCCAATTTGTTTTTGTCATGGGGATCTGCATCCTTTGAATGTCATTTGGAATCATGATCAAATAAAAGCTGTGATCGACTGGGAATTCGCCGGGATGAAACCCGATATTTATGATGCGGCAAATCTTGTCGGGTGTGCCGGGATTGAAAATCCCGATGGTCTGGCAATGCCCATGGTTACAACTTTTTTAAAAGAGATACTGCAGGAAAACCTTTTCAGTGAAATGGGATGGCGGTTTTTTCCTGAATATATTCTGGCACTCAGGTTTGCCTGGTTATCAGAGTGGCTCAGGAAAAAAGACAAACAAATGCTTGAAATGGAAGAAGCCTATATGGGGATTCTTGTGGATAATATGGATATTTTAAAACAAGAATGGAGAATTTGACGATTCAGTGCAAATAGCATATAAGTTTTATAGATTTGCATTTGATTTTTCATTGATTTTTTTAAATTTAACTTTATTGTATCAATTCGAACAATCATAAAACAAAAAGGAGATTTAAGAATGGCTGAACAACTTGGTATTTATAAATGCGGCAAATGTGGAAATATCGCACAGGTCCTTCATGCTGAAAAACCGCCGGTCATGTGTTGCGGACAACCAATGGATCGTCTCGTTGAAAACACAGTAGAGGCAGCAGTGGAAAAACATATACCTGTGATTGAAAAAGTTGACGGCGGGTATTTAGTAAAAGTAGGCAGTGTTGCCCATCCCATGGAGAATGATCACTGGATAGAGTGGATTGAGCTTAGCTCAGAAGATGATACATTGATACAAAGGCAGATGCTGACACCGACAAGTGCACCTGAAGCCCAATTTAAAACCGATGCTGCTAAAGTGATTGCAAGGGCTTATTGCAATCTTCACGGTCTTTGGAAATCTTAAAGCTTGTTTATAATTAGAGTCTGACCGAAAATTTAAAACCCCATAGCATGTTAAAGCCTATATGCTATGGGGTTTTAAGTTAAAAAATTAATTCTCCTCAAGCAGTTTCCCGGCAAGAAGTTTGATATGACTCATTTCTTCCTTGATAATGTCATCTATCTTTGCTTTACCAAGGTTTGCCGACACCAGTTCTTTCATCCCAAGATAGAATGCAATGGAATCTTTTTCTGTCTGAATGGCAGTGCTCAAAATACTTTTAAAGGTATTATCGGGCTGTTCTTTTTCAAAAAAGACCCGGGTATCAGCCAGTGCTTTCAGATAAAGGATGTTCTCATCATCAGGATCAAAGGTGGTAGAGAATGTTTCATCATTTTTTAATTCTTTTTGCATGTTGGTAAAGGTTACTGCGTGATCGTCTTCCATCAAAGCCAGCTCAAGAAGAAATTCTTTGTGTTTTTCATCTTCAACCTGTTTTGCAGCATTCCGATAGAATATGACACCATTTTGCTCAATTTTTATAGCCATTTCAAAAATATCATTTGCATTAAACTCGTTAACCATGTTTTCCTCCAGGTTATCTTTATAACCTTTCCTTTAATGTTTTAGCAATTTTTACGCCCAGATCAAAACATCTGTTCAGATCATCTTCCTCAGGAACATATTGGACTTTAACGCCGTCGTCAATAATATCCAGTTTCATTTCAGAAAATTCTTTATTAAGAATTTTTATTGCTTCACCGCTCCATCCGTAAGAACCAAATGCAGCCGCAATCTTATTCTGGGGTCGCAAGCCTTTGATATATGTCATGACATCCGCAATTACAGGAAAAATATTGTTGTTAAGGGTCGGAGAGCCAACCACAATTGCTCCAGCTTCAATAATTTCCGTCAAAATAT
>JAGLFI010000252.1 GCA_023144585.1 Desulfobacula sp.
GTATATCTTGGACCGCAATTGGTACAATTGATAAACGGATATTCATACCGCCTGTCGCAGGAATCTTTCATTTCAGCCAGACAATCTGAACAGATAGTTACATCAGGAGAAATTAAAGTGGTACGAACGTTGGAAGCAACACTTTTCACAATTTGAAATATTGAAAAATTATTAGGCTTAGTATCAAAGGACTCAATATTTGTCACACAGGCAAGCAGAGGACTTTTATGATAGATATCATTGGTAAAATTCTCAATATTTTTAAGTGTGCCTTCTACAATAGCGAGTACGCCGCCGGCAGTATTGGAGACCTCGCCTTTGAGATGATATTGTTTGGCCAGAACAAATAAAAACGGCCGAAAACCAACGCCTTGAACCACTCCGCTGATTTCCAGCCTTCTGGCTGCTAATAAATCGTTCATAAAGGCTTATAGGTGGTCATTCAAGCCATTGGGCTGCCGCACTTCTGCTGCCAGGATATTGCGCATATCCTCCAGAGTTTGAAGGGCAGCCTCTTCATCAATCTTACTGATGGCAAATCCTGCATGGACAATGACATAATCCCCGATTTTTGCATCATCAATGAGCATGATGCTGGTTTCCCGGATCACACCATCCACATCCACCCTGGCAACCGTGTCATTAATTTCAATAATTTTAGACGGAACTGCTAAACACATATATTCACACCTATTCCTTTTAAATAATAAAAAATTAATATAACACAAGATTTCGTTTGGGCAAACCTTATTTACGCTATGTAATTTTAGATACATTTATTTTAATACCTTTGTATGAAAAACTTTAAAATACTTGACTTTTTCATGTGACTCCTATCTTAATATTCCCTTAGAGACCGGTATGATGAAGCTGACTATATATAACAAAATGATGATGGGCTTTAGTGCCATTATTACAATAATGATCGTCTCCAGTGCTTATGTATTATTTGAACTGAATACTGTAGCAAATGGAGCAAAAGTCATCCTTACCTCAAATGTCAGAATCCAGGAACTTGCAAGACTACTGCAAGCCATTATTCAGGATGAAAATGGATATGCCGGGAAATACCTGGTTTCGAATGATGAGACCTATTTTTCTTTATTTGTTGAAACCAGTAAACAGGTTGATCAAAATTTAAATTTATTGCTTGAAAAACAATCTTCGCCTGAAGACCAGTCATTGATATATGAGATGCAAAAAGCTCATGATGCTCTTGTTGCCCACATGCAGAAAAAAAATCATCAAACACCAGAAACAAATGCAACCCGGAAACAAATCAGACAAAAATATATAGCGATACTTCTCGATTCTCTTGATATCCTCATCAGTAGAAACCACTCCTCAATCGAAAAAAAAATGGTCGGAATTGAATCTATAACAGCCCGTTCTGTCCAGGTCGCCCTGTTATTAGTCGCAGTAACTTTGTTTGCCGCTATAACAGCTGCCTTAATTATTACCCGTACCATTACCAGGCCCATCGGTGACCTGATTAAGGGGACTGAGCATATTGCCCGTGGTAAATTTGAAAAAATCCTTGTATCTTCTCATTATGAAATCGCCTTGCTTGCAGATGCAGTCAATGATATGAGCGCCAAAATTAATGATGTAAATGAACTGAGAACTCAAATGATGCAACAGATTTCCCATGAGCTTAAAACCCCCCTTCAGGCAATGCAGTCCGCCCATGATGTTTTAAAAATATCCAATTCAGTGAAGGACAGCCAGATTCGAATGCTTGATGTCTTTGATAGAGGCATCGATAAAATAGCCACTTTCAGCAGACAATACTTTGATTTTTCAAAAATTGAATCCGGTGTCATGCAATACAACATGGAATTGTCTGATCTCCCTGAGATTGTAGAACCTGTTGTAGATGAGGCAAAATTGATAGCTGCATCAAAAGATATCAATTTAGAGCTGGATTTTGATGCAGTTCCCAGGGTTATGGTAGATCCGGAAAAAATTTCAATTATTATCAGTAATCTGATCAGCAATGCGATTAAATACACGCCAAATGATGGAAAGGTCGTGGTAAGTATCGGCCCCTGTGATCTGGGAGTTCAGGTAAAGGTTCAGGACTCGGGAATCGGTATCAACCCGGATGAAATTTCCAATATATTTACACGGTTTTATCAGGCCAGTAATATAAAAAAGATAGCATGTAGTGGATCAGGGGTAGGGTTGGCTATTGTCAAGGCATATACAGAAGGTCATGGCGGAAAAATTTATGTTGAAAGCAGCCCTGACCAGGGGTCATTATTTAAAGTCGAATTTCCAATACTTAACGACCAGCCATTCAAGGCTGTGGAAGCTCCTTTAAGTCTGAATAAAAATGATTGATTTCATCCAACAATTTAATCCCATTATGCAGGCATTCATTGCCACACTCTTTACCTGGGGTATAACTGCTGCAGGAGCGGCACTTGTTTTTTTTACCAAAGCTGTTAACCCGAAGGTTATGGATTCAATGCTTGGCTTTGCTGCCGGCGTAATGATTGCTGCAAGCTTCTGGTCTCTTCTCGCACCCGGTATAGAGATGGCAGAACAATTGGGACATACCCCATGGCTGACCGCGGTCATCGGATTTATGGGGGGCGGAATATTCATGAGACTGACCGACAAATTCCTGCCCCACCTTCATC
>JAGLFI010000253.1 GCA_023144585.1 Desulfobacula sp.
GTAATATTGTTATGAAAGTATTTTAACGGGATCATCACAGACTCCCCCACGGTCTTTAACCCTGCGAAATGAATGACCGCATCTATATTTATGATCGGAGAAAACACTGACAATCTGTTTTTTATTCAAAAGATCTGCTTTATAGAACTCAAGTGATTTTCCGGTAATGCTTTTTATCCGGGTTAAAGATTCTTCCGAACTGTTGGAAAGGTTATCTAAGACAACTACATCATAATCTTCATTCAAAAGCTCAACACAAGTATGGCTTCCAATATATCCGGCACCACCGGTAACAAGTATTTTCATAGATAGTCCTTGTAGTTATTAATTGTCAAAGGTTTGTTTGTCG
The DNA here is from genome assembly GCA_023144585.1 of Desulfobacula sp. Lineage (GTDB taxonomy): Bacteria > Desulfobacterota > Desulfobacteria > Desulfobacterales > Desulfobacteraceae > Desulfobacula. Next base: position 350 of record JAGLFI010000253.1, read on the forward strand.
CTGTTTTTAAAAATAATTCACTGCATATACTACAATTTTTGCAATCTTTTGTACAGCTTGTTAATATGTTTAAAAAAACAGAAAACGGATATATAATATTGACATGCATAAACTGTATGATTAGAATTAGAGCATTCAGGCAGAAAACGTCTGGAAAATAAACAAACAAATAAGGAGAGTTTTACAATGATTGAGTTGACAGATCCTGCAAAAACGCAGATCGCAGACTATTTCCAGGGTAAGGAACCCACCCCCATTAGAATTTTTCTCAATTCAGGCGGCTGAGGCGGCCCTTCACTTGCCATGGCTCTGGACGAGCCAAAAGATACAGATGATACATTTGATGTTAAAGGCCTGAAATTTGTTGTCGATAAAGAGTTTATGGGAAAAGCCGAAAATATTAAAATCGATTTTACCGGGATGGGATTCCATCTTGACTCCAATATTGAAATGGGACAATCCGGATGCACAAGTTGCGGTTCCGGCGGTTCCGGCGGTTCCGGCGGTTCCTGTGGAGATTAGTATTTTTAGATTTTTTTAAAAGAGAAGGTGTTCAAAATGTGTGAACACCTTCTCTTTTAAATAGTTAAAATTCAATTCGTCAGGATTCCGTCATGAAAAAATTGGCTAATTATTTTGTTTTATTTTTGATTGGTGTTTCTTTTTTAATTTCCATTACTGCCTGCGGGGAAAAAGAAAAAAATCAAAATGATCGGGCTGTCGGAAATTGGACACAATTTAAAAACAGGGCCTATATCCTTTTAATTACCAATCCAAAAGGAGAATGGAATTCTTCGGTCAGAATTGCTGATGTAACCGAAAAAATCGTTAAATCCAAAGGGCATGCAAAAGGGACATGGTATATTGAAAATGGTCAAATGATCTTTACAGTTTTTGAATCGGAAATTGAAGAGATCTGGGAGAAAAATGCCACCACCTTTTTTGATATTGTTGAGTTAACCGATACTATAATGCAGCTGAAAAATGAATCCGGACGTATTATTGTCTGGAAAAAAAACAAAAGTTAAAAAGGCTGCGACCTCTGATACTGATCTGTCACCCATTGTACCCATGGGGTCAGTGACAGTCAATTTAAATAAAAACAGATCAAATGATAAAGATCGGTATCTATGTTTAAACCTGAACTTGATACTCAAAGAACTGATGCCCGACCAGGAGATCCCTCCCATTCATCCCAAAGCCCGTGAGGCAGCCATTATTTTTTTTAAGCTCTCTTGTATTTAATGATGTAAAAGATTTTGATAGAGTTAAAAAACAGATCGGAAAACTTGTTGATGTTTTAAATCCTTATATGGAAGGTTTCATTAAAGAAATTTCAATTGAACATGTCATTATCGCAACTGAGCTTGATAAAGTGGAAGAATTCATCATCGAACATACTTTGATAGAAGAACCTGCTCCTGAGGCGGGAGAAGAAGAGGAGAAACCAAAATTAAAATCGGATTAATCTGTTGATTTTGTGACGATCAAAATACCTTTTTCAATGGAAACAGATGCGGTGGCTCCCTTAAAATAATTACTGACGCCAAGTGAAGATCCCATTTTTATGGTTGCATTCACCAGAGGATATTCAAGCCCTTTCAGCGTAATCCCGGTTACTTTTTCCGTAACGGGAATGATGGATAAAAAGTCTTTAGGCCGGCCTTTAATTTCTATAAAATCTGTTACAATATGAATTTCATTGTTCTTGTTTAAGATTCTAGCAGGGATATGAAGCTTTGCAAGTTTTTTTAAAAGAAAAATATTGGCCAGGGTATGATCCATCCGGGTACCGGTGACGCCTAACAGTGTGATATCTGTTGCATTGTTTTCAAGAGCCCAGGATACACAAAGCTCAGAATCAGTATGGTTTTTCCGTGAAGGAAAGATGAGTATTTTTACGTGTTTTTTTTTAAAAAAAAGCTTATCTGCAGGAGAAATTGAGTCAAAATCACCGATCATTATATGGGGTAAAATATTTAATGCCCTTAAATGCCTGGCACCGCCATCGGCACTGATAATCAGTTGGGCATTCTTGATCAGGCGGTGAATATTGTTGGTATATTCGAGGTCACCATTGGCTATTATTATACATTTCATAGACAATTTAGTATCATGAAAATCAAGGAATGAAAATCTAATCTTTTTCTCACATCTTGACTATTTGCCCGCTAACTTATATTTTTTGTGGAAATGAAAAATTATAATATTATACAGTTGTGTCCGGTTAGGAAATTGCATGAATAAAAGAATACGATAAAAATCATTTTTTACTTGACA
>JAGLFI010000254.1 GCA_023144585.1 Desulfobacula sp.
GGTGTGATCTCTTTTTCCTGGATCACCCTCAAGAGCTTTACCTGCATGGGAAGACTTATTTCACCGATCTCATCCAGAAGGATGCTGCCCTTGTCTGCCAGTAAAAACCTTCCCTTTCTTTTCTTATCCGCACCGGTGAATGATCCTTTTTCATGACCGAAAAGTTCAGACTCAAGCAGGGTTTCTGTGATAGCCGCACAATTTATCCTTACAAAGGGCTGATTCTTTCGTGATGAATTAAAATGAATGGCAGATGACACCAGTTCTTTACCGGTTCCTGATTCTCCCATTACCAGGACATTGGCATCCGTGGGCGCCACCATGTGGATGGTGTCCAGCAAAGAGAGTATGGCAGGACTTTTTCCAATAATGTCATGGGCAAGGGACTTCTCCTTTAACCGGGTCTTCAAATGCCTGTTTTCTGTTTTCAAGAAAATACTTTCAAATAAACGTTCAATGGTCAGCTTCAGCTTATCAAAATCCAATGGCTTGGTCAGATAATCATAGGCACCGATTTTCAAGGCCTTTACAGCTGTGTGAACTGATGAATAGGCTGTCATGATAACCACCGGCAGAGAAGGATTATAAGCCTTTATAAACTGTAACGCTTCCATTCCCGACATTCTCACCATTTTCATATCCATCAGGACTATATCAAAGGGCTGGTCTTTTACCATTTCAACGGCAATTGTCCCGTCATCTGCCAGATGGATCTCATACCCCCAGTCCGTCATCAAGGTTTTGAGCATCCTTGCATGGGCGGCATCATCATCAACCACAAGTATTTTTTTCATTTATCTTTGTATCCTTTTACGAAACAGGCAAATTGATTATAAAACAAGTCCCCTCGCCTTTTGAACTTTCCACACGAATGCTGCCGTTAAGGTTCTCAATGATCCTATGAACGATTGAAAGCCCAAGCCCGGTACCGCTGGGCCGGGTGGTAAAATAGGGATCAAAGATCTGGTCAAGAGATGCCTCATCAATCCCTATGCCATTATCCATGACCCTTATTTCAATTCGTCCGTCCTGCCCGGCATCCTGCACGCAAATTTCCAGTTTTCCTCTGTCTTCCAGTGCCTCTATGGCATTGATATACAGATTTAAAAGAACCTGGTTCATCCGGTCCGGGTCCGTGTAAATTTCGGTTTTTCTTGTATCAATATGAACCTTTGTTTTAATTTTCTTCTGATCCAGATCATGGTGAACAAGTCTTAAGGAGTGACGAATCAACTCATTGATATTCACTTGTTTTTTTTCAATCGCCATGGGTTTTGCAAACTCAAGCAACTGAGTAACGGATCGGTTGATACGTTCCACCTCCTTGACCATGATTTGAGCAGTTTCCTTATCAGAAGCATTGTCTTCATACCGGTCGCCAAAATAGGTGGCAAACCCTTTAATGGAACTTAACGGGTTTCTGATTTCATGGGCGACACCTGCTGCAAGCTTTCCAATGGCGGCAAGCCGCTTGTTTGTCTCCACCTGTTTTTTAAGCTCTTTAATCTGGGTCAGATCCCTGAAAAGAAATAAAAATCCCATGACTTCATTTTCACTGTCCTTGATCGGGGATGCAGTGATATCCAGTCGAACCTTATGATCGGCATCAATTGCAAGATTGATCTCACGGGTTAAAACCCCTTGAGAAATTTCCATTTCTTGCATCAATTCGAGCATTTGCGGGAATGGCTGAGCCAGATCCCCTCCCAAAATATCTTTTGCCGCTTTGTTCATAGATGTAATTTCATGCTCAGGATTAATCGTAACCAGTCCTGACGGCATGTTTTGAATCACATTATCAGAAAATGCTTTTACGCTGGTCAGGGAAGCTTTTGCTGACCTGTATGCCTGGAAAGCAAACAGGGCAACCATACCAACACATCCCAATATAAAAAAAAGAGCCCCCCGCCAGACAGTCTCTTTTAATAATCTGTCCCGGGCAATCTTCTTTCTCTCCATGGAAAGCCCGGCAAAAATATAATGTTCTGCCATCTCAGGCAGCTTATCCCACTGGTTTTTAATATAAGGCTGGGTCCAGTCCTTGATTTCTCTTTTAAAATTCTGCCGGTTTGGCAAGACCTCATCCTCATGCATTGGCATTCCATGCATCCGCATATACCCGCGCATAAATCTTTGCCTGATCGGTACAAACCGCTTGAATACTTCAAAAGCCTGGGTCTGGTCGTTTTGCAGTCTTACCCTGTGATAGATCAAAGTGGTATTTTCTTTTATCTCAGCCGCCCCGGGCATGGCATCAAAGATTTGTCCCACCCTGGATTCATCCGAGTGTGCCAGTATCCGTCCATCCTTTGATGTAATCATCATATAGATAACTTCAGGCTGCAACGAGGTCTCCAAAAGCATGGCCTGTATCCTTTTTGCACCCCATCGCATGGTGAACATTCCTGTTCGGGTTCCCGCCTCAAATGTCCTGATCAATGATATCCCTTTTTCCAAAAGCCTTTGAGTAAAAAATTCTTTTTGTTTTTCGAGCCTGTCCAAGGTCATAAACGTAAAGATCGGCAATAGAATTAATAAGACTCCGATGAGAACTAAAGGAGATACCAGGGGAAAGTTATATTTTTTCATTTTCTTTTCTTTTTTTGTATACGTTCACGGGGTT
>JAGLFI010000255.1 GCA_023144585.1 Desulfobacula sp.
GTGGTAGAGAAAAAGTGGATACTTTTGAAACTATACCCAGTCAAACACAACAAGAAATGATCAAAATAATAGATAAGAAGGGTAGTATCCGTTTGACCGATACTGCTGAGGTGTCGATGGATATTCGTTTTATTGTTGCTACTCATCAAAATTTGAGGAAAAGAGTTGCACAAGGAAAATTTAATGAGAATTTATATCACAGGCTGAATGCTATAGAGATGGCAGTGCCTTCTTTGCGGGATCGCAGGGATGATATTTTCCCGCTATGCACTTATTTTTTGAGCAAATTAAATATTGAATTTGAAAAGGATATACAATCTTTTTCAGATGAAATATTTTCCATATTTTTATCTTATCCTTTTCCCGGCAATGTTCGTGAGTTGAAACACATCATCGAACGCGCCGTGATACTGGCAGACAGCAAAACTATAGAACTTGCGCATCTTCCTGAACGGTTCAGAAAAAAAGTAACCACTCCCCGTTCAATTGAAAACAAACCGCTTTTTACACTTCAAGAGATGGAACAAAACCACATCATCAGAGCAATCAAATTCACCAAAGGCACCAAGTCAAAAACTGCCGAGATTTTAGGTATAAGCCGTGCAGCTCTATGGCGAAAACTCAAGGATATCAACGCTGAAAAATAATCACTGAGGAAAAATTATAGATTTTGTACAAGTGAACTGGAAAGATAAGTGATCAAGTATGATATTAGATTGAATTTATCAGATAAATAAACTGAGCCCAAAAAGATATATTACAACAGTTTTAAGTTCCAGTTCCATAACCCCGGCCGGTTTTTTGTTTTTATTCCTCTGGGTATGGTTTCATGTATATTAATAAATAGTGAAAACCCGGCTTTCTCCAGCAGTTCTTTTTTCGAAGTCAAATTCAGGTACCAATTGGGGAAAACAAAATAATAATTGTTGTGTTTTGTTACCCAGGTTGTTTCACCCATGGGGCTTGTAAACGCCTGGTTTGTTTTAAGATCATTTGAAATAATTCTTGAGATACCCAATGGCCAGTTGCCATAAATGACGACACCGAGCGGCAATTCACTTGTTTGCGGTATAGAGCAGAATGTATCCTGGTCAAGTTCCGGGCTGACAATGACACCTGAAAATCCCTGCTGTTTTAAAAGGTTCACCGTCGTACTGTTTGTAATATTGCAAAAAGGTCCTGCCCATAAATTTAATTGCTTTGGGTTTTTAAAAAAAGAGCTTTGCCAGATTGCATTTAATACAAAGTTTTTAGCACCTTTTTTTATGGCTTTGGCAATATAGTCAAAACATATTTTTTCTTCTCCCGGAAATAAAACAGGATCAAGCCATAACCAGTTCCTGCTTGAAGGGGATACAGAATATCCCTGGGTTGAAATCCACACACCCGTCTGATTATTAGTATGAATTTGTCGAAGCTTACCCCTGGAAAGCGTGATTTCCTGTATCCTGCCTTTTAATTTTACAGCTTTTTTTTGGTCAATCACCTTGTATTTATTCTCAACAGGTTGAATTGTTGTCTTGCCAATGTCAGCAAGTTCAGCATCAAGTGCTTTGATAGCTGTGGCAAGTTTCTGTCCTCTACGGTCTATGATATAAACAGATGTTCCTTTTTTAATTTTAAATTTAGCCTTTTTGTTTAAATAAAATTTCCCTTTTTTAGGCACAGCCCGTGTGACTCTTTGAATACTATGAGATTGTTCATCTTCAAATCCTATTCTTAGAAGATCTGAGGGAAAGAGGGCTTCTCTTGTGATAAAGTAGGGTGAAGCAGGGTTTTTTATTCTGCCGGCAAAAAGCCCGGAGCCCGTTTCTGAAGAGTGATCCAGGGGATTCATTCTTCTTTGGGATAAAAGATTATAATGGGTAAATTCTCTACCCATGGCATAATCAAGGTATAAAAGCGCTTCTTTTTTCTTTTTTGGGTCGTCCCGTAATAATTTATATGCTTTAACCGTGTAGTAGACATAATGGGGACTTTTTTTTCGGCCTTCGATTTTCCAGGTAGTGATTTTTGGAATTGTTTTTAAAACTTTTGCCAGTACATCAGCAGAAAAATCCATACAGGAAAAATATCTTTTCTTATGACCTTTCTGGTCATATATTCTTCTACAGGGCTGAACACATCTGCCACGCAGGGAGCTTTTTCCTCCAAACCAGGAACTCCAATAGCATCGCCCTGAAATACAATAGCAGAGTGCTCCATGAATCAATACTTCAAGCTCAATGTCTTCAGAAGTATTGTCGGCCATATTTTTCATCTCATCAATGGTAAATTCTCTGGGTAAAACGATTCTTTTGAATCCCAATTGTTTTGATATTTTCAAAGCGGAAGGAAAGGTGCAGTTACCTAAAGTAGAGAGGTGAAATTCTTTATTAAAGCCGGCTTTTTTTGCCAGGGTAATCATGGCAAGGTCCTGAACAATCAGTGCATCAAAATCAACAAATTTGCAGAGTTTGCAAAGAATATTAAAGACTTTTTTCTGTTCAGATTCTTTGATAATAGAATTAAATGCAATATATATGTCGATATGTCTGGATTTGGCAAGCTTAGTTAAGCCAGCCAGTTCTTCAATGCTGAAATTTTGGGCCTCCATACGGGCTGAAAATATTTTCA
>JAGLFI010000256.1 GCA_023144585.1 Desulfobacula sp.
TTTTTTACGCTGACTATCTTTGATTTTACTTCTTTTAAAGTTGCCATTATATCTACCTTTACGCTTATATGTTAGTGAATACTTCCACGTTTAATTCATTTAACCTTATATGGTATCTTTGAATTCTTCGTCATAAGCTTCAAGGCATTGTTTTAATTTATTTTCAATCTCTTCTGTAATCTCTTCTTTTTCTTTTAACCCGGAGAAAATTTCAGGGAAACGATTTTCAACAAACGAATAAAGGCCTTCTTCATATTTTGCAACGGATTCTCTTGGATATTTATCAATATATCCTTTGGTCCCGGCATAAAGGGCTGTTACCATTTTCTCCATTGAAAGCGGTTTAAACTGAGGTTGTTTCAATAGTTCAACCAGTCTCTCACCACGGGTCAGCTGTTTTTGTGTTGCTTCGTCAAGGTCGGAACCAAATGCGGCAAATGCTTCAAGTTCACGGAACTGGGCAAGATCAAGACGAAGAGTTCCTGCAACCTGTCTCATTGCCTTTACCTGGGCTGCACCACCCACCCGGGATACAGACAAACCAACATCAACAGCAGGACGGATACCGGCAAAGAAAAGATCTTTATCAAGAAAGATCTGACCGTCTGTAATGGAGATAACATTGGTTGGAATAAATGCAGACACATCACCTTCCTGGGTTTCAATAATGGGCAGTGCGGTCAAAGAACCGGCACCCTCTACATCACTGAGTTTTGCAGATCTTTCAAGTAGTCTTGAATGGTTGTAGAAAATATCACCCGGGAAAGCTTCTCGTCCCGGCGGACGTCTGAGAAGCAAAGATACCTGACGATAGGCGGCAGCCTGTTTTGAAAGATCATCATAGATAATCAGGGCATGCTCTCCCTTATCCCTGAAGTATTCACCCATTGCACAGCCTGCATAAGGAGCCAGATACTGCATGGCCGCAGGATCAGAAGCAGATGCAATAACGACTGTCGTGTATTCCATTGCACCATGCTCTTCAAGGGCCGCAACCACCTGGGCAACTGTTGATTTTTTCTGACCGCAGGCAACATAGATACATTTCATATCGGTTTCTTTTTGTGCAATAATAGCGTCAATGGCAATAGCAGTTTTACCGATCTGGCGATCACCAATGATAAGTTCACGCTGACCACGTCCTACAGGGGTCATGCCGTCAACTGCTTTTGCACCGGTATAGCAAGGTTCATGGACGGATTGTCTGGCAATAACACCCGGGGCAATCAGTTCTATATTCATAACAGCTTTAGCGTTAATAGGACCTTTGCCGTCAACCGGTTCTCCGGTTGTGGTCACAACACGCCCTAAAAGCTCTTCACCAACTGGAACCGATGCAATACGGTCGGTTCTTTTAACAATATCACCCTCTTTGATTTCTTTATCATCACCAAGAATGGCAACACCGACATTATCGGTTTCAAGGTTCAATGCAAGCCCTAAAATTCCACCGGGGAATTCAACAAGCTCCATTGCTTTTACTTTTTCAAGACCATATACGCGGGCAATACCGTCACCCGCAGAAAGAACCACACCTGTTTCACTCAGGTCGACCTCTGCATCAAACCCTTTGATCTGGTCTTTTATTATTTGGCTTATTTCTTCTGCTTTAATTTCCATTAGACACTCTCACCTTTTTTTAAAGTTTCTCTCATATTCATCAGCTGAGTTTTTACGCTGCCGTCCATAACAAGATCACCTATTTTAGTTACCACACCACCAATGAGGCTTGGATCCTGTTCAACATTCAGAGCAATCGTTTTTCCGGTCTTTTTTGACAAAGCTTCTTTGATCTTGTCCACTGCTTCTGAAGATAACTCAGTTGCAGAAACGATGCTGGCTTTAACTACACCTTTAAGTTCATCTGCCAGATCTTTATAGTAAGAAGCAATCTCTCTTAAAAAACCGATTCTACCTTTATCAAACAAAAGAATCAGGAATGATTTCATGATGGCGGACAGATCGGTAGCCGCCAGAACTGCCTCGAGAACCTTTTTTCTGTCATTTTTGTTGAACAAAGGATTGATCAATGCCGTTTCAAAATCAACTTGCGTATCAAAGAGTCCAACAATCGACTCAAGCTCTGCATTATATTGTTCTGCCTGGCCGTCTTCCTGACCGATCAGAATTAATGCTTTGGCATAACGCCTGGAAACTGCTAAATTTTTCATTATGCCACCACCTTTTTCAAATATTGATCAACAAGTTTGTCTTGATCATCGGATGAAATGGAGGCTTTAATAAGCTCTTCAGCTTTTCCAAGGGCTTTTTCAACAATTTCCTGTTGAAGTTTGGCTTTTGCAGATTTGAATTCCTGTTCGATATTGCGTTTGGCCATATCTTCAAGTTTCTGAGCCTGTTCCCCTGCTTCAGCAATAATTCTTTTTTTAGCTTCTTCACCCTGTTTAATGTAATCTTCAACAATCTGTTTGGATTCCTGATCAAGATTTTTAAACTTGGTTTGATATTCGGCAAGTTTCTTTTGGGCATCTGCTTTTTTTTGTTTAAGCTCATTAATCTCATCTTCAATGCTTTTTGCACGAGATGAAAAAAATTGCGCAACAGGTTTTTTCGCAAGAAAAAACCCGATAACAGCAAGAATACCAAAATTCA
>JAGLFI010000257.1 GCA_023144585.1 Desulfobacula sp.
GTTCGTGGTGTTGCCATGAACCCTGTTGATCATCCCATGGGTGGTGGTGAAGGAAGATCATCTGGCGGGAGACAGCCTTGTTCTCCCTGGGGATTGCCCTCAAAAGGAAAGAGAACCCGAAAGAGCAGTAGAACCGATAAATATATTGTTAAAAGAAGAGCTAAGAGAAAATAAACTAAGAGAAAATAAACAGGTTGAATTATGCCAAGATCATTAAAAAAAGGACCCTACATTGCACCCCATCTTTTAAAGAAAGTTTTGGGAGCAGGTCAATCCAAAAGCAACAAAGTCATCAAAACCTGGTCGCGTAGATCCACTATATTTCCAGAAATGGTCGGTATCACATTTGCTGTACATAATGGTAAAAAATTTATACCAGTTTTTGTTACGGAAAATATGGTGGGCCATAAGCTTGGTGAATTCTCACCTACTAGAACATTTTGGGGTCATGCAGGAGATAAAAGATCCAAGAGGTAATTTCCTGTTTAAAGGATTCTGGCCTGAAGGATTTTGATTAAAGGATATAGATATGGAAGTTAAAGCAACTACAAGATATACAAGAATTTCACCAATTAAGCTTCGGTTGCCCATTAATGAAGTAAAAGGCAAAAATGCCGGACAAGCCCTGATGCTTTTAAAGTTTATGCCGCTCAAAGCCGCAGGGATTATTTATAAAACCCTGCAGTCAGCTATCGCAAATGCTGAGCATAACAATGAGCTTGATGTGGATAAGCTGATCGTCAAAAATATAATTGTTGATCATGGTCCTACTATGAAACGGTTCAGACCAAGAGCCAGGGGAAGAGCGAGCAGGATTTTGAAAAGAAGCAGTCATTTGACTATAATTGTTGAAGAAACTGACAAATAGGAGGAGATAAGCTTGGGTCAGAAAGTACATCCAACCGGATTTAGATTAGGTATCATCAGGACATGGGATTCCAGATGGTATGCGGACAAAGAATATGCCTCTTTTGTTGAAGAAGATTTCAAAGTCAGGAAATTTTTGAAAAAGAAACTCTTTCATGCCGGGATTTCAAAAATAGAAATAGAACGGTTTTCTAAACAGATTCGACTGAGAGTGTTCGCAGCAAGACCCGGTATTATTATCGGGAAAAAGGGCTCAGAGATTGCACTTTTAAAGCAGGAACTTGAAAAAATGCTTGAACCTGCTGTGTTGATTGATATCAAAGAAGTCAGACGTCCTGAAATTGATGCACAGTTGGTAGCAGAGAATATTGCACTTCAGCTGGAAAGAAGAATTGCGTTTAGAAGAGCAATGAAACGCAGTGTCTCTTCGGCCATGCGGTTTGGAGCAAAAGGAATCAAAATTATTTGTGCGGGTCGCTTGGGAGGCGCTGAAATGGCAAGAACCGAGTGGTACAAAGAAGGTCGTATTCCACTTCATACCTTAAGGGCTGATGTCGATTACGGATTTACTGAAGCAAGGACTACATACGGAACCATTGGAATTAAAACTTTTATTTTTAAGGGTGAAGTATTAAATCCTGGCGAACAGGCCCTTGCTAAATAGAAGGGGCTAAATAGAGGCGGCCAAAAAAGATAAATTCAGGAGAATTTGAAAAATGCTTAGTCCAAAAAATGTAAAATTCCGTAAACAGTTTCGTGGTAGAACAAAGGGATCACCCAACAGAGGTAATACCTTAAGTTTTGGTGACTTTGGTCTCCAGGCAATGGAATGCGGATATATAAGTGCAAGACAGCTTGAAGCAGCTAGGGTTGCTTTGACCCGTCATGCAAAAAGAGCCGGTAAAAGCTGGATCAGATTTTTCCCTGATCACCCGGTGACAAAAAAACCGGCAGAAGTCAGAATGGGTAAAGGTAAGGGTGCTACAGATGCCTGGGTTGCCAGAGTGAAACCTGGAAAAATACTTTATGAGATGGAAGGTATCTCAAGAGACGTTGCCAAAGAGGCCATGAGACTGGCTGCCAGAAAACTTTCCGTGAAAACCCGTTTTGTGGAAAGGAGTAAGTAAGTATGAAAGGCAGTAAAATAAAAGCAAGTGAAATTAGAGAGATGAAAGCGGACCAGATGAAAGAAAAGTTGGCAGAATTTAAAAAAGAGCTTTTTAATCTTCGTTTTCAAAACGATGTTGGGCAACTTGAGAATACGGCAACACTTTTATATATCAAAAAAGATATTGCAAAGCTTTACACAATATCTAAGGAAATGAACGTAAATATAAGCTAATTTGCGAAGATACTACTATGGAAAATATTAAAAAAAATAAAAGAGAGCTGATTGGTCTTATCGTATCAGATAAAATGGATAAATCAGTCGTTGTTCAGGTCGAAAGATTTGTCCAGCATAAGATTTATAAAAAATTCATGAAACGATATAAAAAATACCATGCTCATGATGAGAAAAATGAGTGCAATATCGGTGATATAGTAAAAATTATCGAGACAAGACCTTTGAGCAAGCTGAAACGTTTCCGAGTCAATGAAATCGTTAAAAAAGCTGTTTGATTAAAGGAGTTGAGAAATGATTCAGAGTGAAACAAGGTTAACGGTTGCAGACAACTCCGGAGCAAAGGAATTGTATTGCATCAAGGTACTTGGTGGATCCAAAAGACGATATG
>JAGLFI010000258.1 GCA_023144585.1 Desulfobacula sp.
AAAAAATTAGACACCATTGTCACCAATATTGAAGAGTGGACTCTTTTTATCATCGTAATGGCAGCGCTTTCATCTCTTTTTGCCAATGTTATTTTAAGGTATGGGTTTAACTACACCCTTGCCTGGAGTGAAGAGTTGGTGCGTATTGTCATTATTTACTCCACATTCGTGGGTGCCAGTGTGGCAATCAAGCAAAGGGCAATGATTAAAATTGATGCCGTTGTGCAGATTTTTCCCAGGCTTAAATCAGGATTGACACTTTATGCCAACATCCTGATGCTTATTTTTGCCGGCATGATGGTTTTTTATGGGTATCAAATGACCCACCTTCAGTATATAACAAGCCAGAAAACAATCATCATGCAGATTCCGCTTGTTGCGATATATACCATCATGCCTGTAATGGGCGTGATGGTGTTTATCAGAACTGTTCAGGTAATGATTCAAGATATTCGAACCGGATATTCCGAATAGATAAAAGGGTTTATTTTCATGCAGATTAGTGATTTGATTATTCTATGTATTCTCCTGGGTTTTATGACAACATATATACCTGTTTTTTTATGTTTGTTTTTTACAGCAACCATTGGGTTTGTCGTATTCCTGGATATTCCTCCCGCCCTGTTGGCACAGACGCTTTTCCGGAGTCTTGATAAATTTGCCCTGGTTGTGGTCCTGTTTTTCATTCTTTGCGGTAATATCATGAGCAAAGGAAAAATGGTTGAAAAGCTGATGAATCTTGCCAACGGCCTGGTGAGCTGGCTTCCGGGCGGTCTTGGTATGGCAGGGGTTATCGGCTGCGGTCTGTTTGGGGCCATTTCAGGGTCTACGGTTGCAACCGTGGTTGCCCTGGGCGGTTTTATGATACCTGCCTTGATAAAAAACGGATATGATGAAGATTATACCCTGGGGCTGATGACCACCTCTCCAAATTTGGGTGTGATCATCCCGCCCAGCATCAGCATGATTTTTTATTCCATGATCAGCAATGTTGCTCTGGAAGGCCTTTTTATTACAGGATTTGTTCCCGGGATATTGATCATTTTATGTGTTTGTCTCTACTCATGGCTTCTTTATAGAAAACGGACGGATATCAAGCGGCTTCCAGCACCTGATTTTAAACAGCTCTACCATATACTGAAAGAAGGTTTCTGGGCGGTTATGCTGATCGTGATCATATTCGGCGGAATATTTTCAGGTGTTTTTACTGCCAATGAAGCAGCTGTTGTGGCAAGTGTTTATGCATTTGCCGTGGAATTGTTTATTTATAAGTCCATGAATTTTCTGGATGTCAAGAATATCACGGTTGCGTCTGCAGTCACCAGTGCAACCCTTTTATTGATCGTAGCGTCTGCCACCTGTTTTGGAAGATATCTCACGTTTGAGAATATTCCCAATAGGGTTGCAGAAGTCGTTGTGGCAAACATTGATTCACCCATTGTCTTTTTACTGGTCATGAATATCCTGCTGCTTATTATCGGCATGTTTATGGATATTATTTCTGCAACATTAATACTGGGTCCGGTATTCCTGCCTTTGCTCGGTCCTTTTAATGTGGATCCCATGCATTTTGGACTTATTATGACTGTAAACCTTGCCATTGGATATTGTACACCACCCATGGGAGTCAGTCTGTTCATTACGGGGGCACTCGCCAAGCGGGATATCATCTATGTCTCAAGAGCAGTAATGCCATTTTTGCTTATTCAAATAGGGGTACTTTTCTTTTTGACATATTTCCCGGAAGTTGTACTCTTTTTGCCCAGGCTTTTTGGATATCTATAGAAAAAAAATTAAAATTGATGCACATGGTCTAACAAACAAGCCGGAATTGCAGGAAGTTTATCTCCTGCAATCCCGGCTGTTATTTAGTGTTTGAACGAAAACCTGAAAATTTTTACGACTATATTCCTTTGTCAATGATGTTCTTATCGTGCAACAATCTTTCCTGGATACCCCTTGAAACTTCCCAGTCTTTCTCAAAATCATTCCAGAAATCTTTGTTGTCATCTTTCCAGCCTTTCCCAAATCGCTGGTTAAAATGGTTCCCCAGTTTTTCAAACAGAAGTTTCCAGGTGGGTTTGCCATCATTATGTGCGCCTAAAAGTTCATTCATTAATGAGTCAAGTTCACTTAAATGCTCTTTTGAAAGATAGGAAATAGCTCCCTTTTTAATGGACTGCATCAGAGATTCCGGATTCAGGGAATTGGCTGTCAGCATAACAGCAGGAATATCTCTTTTTACACATTCTTCTAAAAATTTAATCCCGTTAACCCCCATAATGTCGAGAATAGCAAGATCATATCGGGTCTCAAGAATTTTCTGGGAAGCTGTCTCGTAGTCCTGGGCAACGTCTACCTTTGCCTCATCTAAAATTTCCTGTATGGTTTCAATGACGTCCCATTCATCGTCAACAGCCAGTATATGTTTATCTTTGAGAAAAGAATCGTTTTGTGTCATTTTTTTTCTCCTTGTTAGAATATATCTATAAACTAATCAAAAAATGATGAAAAGTCAAGCCATTACAGGCGCTAAGTCAGGGCAGTCGTATGAAAAGTTTAAAAAATATTAATAATAAGAGCCTCTTGCAGAAATAA
>JAGLFI010000259.1 GCA_023144585.1 Desulfobacula sp.
GACCCCGTGAATGAATACATAAAATATATACTCATCCAGTTACTCTTTCAATGGCAATATTCAGTACCTCCAACATGAAATCCACATCTTTTTCATTGATGCACATGGGGGGTTTTATCCGTAATGTATTTCCGTAAAATCCGCCTTTGCCCACAAGAAGCCCAAGATCCTTTAAGGTTTCAAAAATTTCAACGCATTCCTGGGAGGCTGGCTCTTTGGTCTGTCTGTCCTTGACGAATTCTACACCGGTCATCAGCCCGCTTCCCCTGATATCACCTATAAGATCGTATTTTTCCTTTAAACGTTGATAGCCATTGAACAGACGGTTCCCCATGTTAAGACAGTTTTCCTGGAGATGCTCCTTATCAATCAATTCCAAAACTGCTTTGCCGATGGCACAGGAAACAGGATTGCCGCCAAAAGTGTTGAAATGGATCCTTTCGGTAAGTTTGGCAGCGATTTGAGGAGTAGTCACCACGGCGGCCAGGGGAGCTCCGTTTCCAATACTTTTGGCCATGGTCACGATATCCGGTACGACTTCCTGGTATTCAAATCCCCAATAATGGGTTCCCAGCCGGCCAAATCCGGTCTGGACCTCATCAGCTATACAGACCCCACCGGCATTGCGGGTATATTGGTATGCCTGGGCCAAATATCCCTTGGGCAACACCACAGTTCCACCTACCCCCTGGATGGGTTCTGCAAAAAATCCTGCTACTCGTCCCGGGGTGGTATGATCAATAACGCTTTTCACATCTGCTGCATATTTTATGCCGGCTTCAGGATCATCATATCCATAGGGGCCCCGGTAGGAATCCGGAAAAATCGTATGACGAACCCCGGCGCCGTGATGGAAATTATATTTCCATGTGGAATGGGCAGTCAGTCCCATAGTACTTTGGCTGCCGCCATGATAGCCATTTCTCAGGGCAATGATATCATGGTTTCCCGTATAGATCCGGGCCATGAGCATGGCCAGATCATTGGCCTCTGAGCCGGAATTCACAAAATAGCAGACATCAAGATCGCCGGGCAGGCGCTGGGCCAGCATTTTTCCGTATTCTGCAACAATCGGGTTCAGGTAGATGGATGGATTATGGACCAGAGTCTGATATTGCTGAGCAGCAATTTGGGCAATATACGGATGGCTGTGGCCCACACTGACGGTAACAATGCCGCCAATGCCGTCCAGATACCGTTTCCCTTTTTCATCGTAAAGGTATTGCATGGACCCTTCCACGATCATGATCAGCTCTTTGTAAAAGGTCAATAAGGAGGGTGTTAAATAGCGCTTCCTCATGGTCATTACTTCATCATAGGAAGGGCCTGTATAAGATTTAGGCTGATGGTCGTAATCCGGCAGCTCCGGTATTTTGATTTCTTGGTTCATATGAACTCCTTTTTGATTAATTCTGTCTATTCGGCGGTGATATGATTTTTCATGGATAGCAGTATCATCCTGTTGTTCAATTTTTTTGATTTGGTGCTTATGACACCATTTGTTTTGTTTATTTTTTCAAGCTCTCTTTTGTCTTTATCTGTTTTTTAAAAAAAGATTGGAATTTTTTTTCAGTCAGAGTGGGCTTCTTGTCCCTGAGTTGTACAAGGGAAATTTTATTAATCACTTTTTCTTTTGTGGGGAAAATCGGAATTATTTTTCCAGTTTCAATTTCATTCCAGACCAGATGATGTGCTGTAATAGCAAGCCCCATTCCAAGCCTGACACAGTTTAAGAGTGCCTGGTGGCTTTCAATGGCCATAATGATATTGAACCTTGGAATAGATTTTTTAAAATAATGCCAGAACCAGTGCTTCAGAATAACGGGCTCATGTTCGTCTGTAATAAAATCCATGGACACAAGGGTTTCAAATGAGACCGTTTTCTTCATCTTCTTTTCAAAATACTCTTTTGAACTTACCAGAACAAAGGCTTCTTCTGCCAGGGGGTCTATCTGGTAGAGTTCCGGTCTTCCAAAGAACTGGTCTTTGGCGGAAAAATAATCAATCACCACAAAGTCAAGCAAGCCCTTATTTAACATATCCAAAAGCTGGTCCGGCTCTTCAAGCCTGATTTTAAAGGTTACCTGATTGTATTTTTTTCTAAATGTATGACAAATAGCCGGGAAATACGTTTTTCCAAATTCAAGGGGCGCACCAATTCTGAGCAGTCCATAGGGCTGGTCCATTGGTTTTGAGATATTTTTAATTTCACTGCCTAAAGTTTCGATAAATGGTTTTACCATGTCAAACAATTGATCTGCTGCCCGGGTGGGAATAATTTTTTTATGCCGCCTGATAAACAAAGGAGTTTTTATCTCAACTTCAAGTTTTTTTATATGCTGGCTTACACCCGGCTGAGTAAGATAAAGGTTTTTTGCTGCCATATTCATACTTTGTAATGAATAGACATGGTAGAACACTTTTAATCTGTTTAAATCAGGAAGCATAATCAATACTTATTCAATATATAATAAAGATTAATTTTACTAATTTATAGCTTTAATCTATTTTTAAGACAAGCAAAAAAGATTTAATCATATGAGGGCCAACAAGTGTTACCGATTACATTATCCATATTTGCCTGTTTCGGCTGGGG
>JAGLFI010000026.1 GCA_023144585.1 Desulfobacula sp.
TTTGGAATGCGGGTGAAAAGTCATCTCAAAGAGACCAAAAAGAAGTATGATATCATCCATGACAACCAGAGCCTGTCTTATGGCATTTTATCCCTGACAAAAAGAATGCCGGTTACTGCAACCATTCATCATCCCATGACAGTGGACCGAAGGCTTGCGGTTCAAAGTACAAAATCTTTCTTAAAAAAAATAAAGGCCCTGCGGTGGTATTCATTTATCAATATGCAGAAAAGAGTGGCAAAAAAACTATCCTGCATTATCACGGTTTCCCAAAGTTCTAAAAAAGATATTGCCAGAGAATTCAACATCCCTGAATCAAAATTCAAAACTATTCCCATTGGCATTGATACGGATAATTTTTACCCCATGGAGACGGTTAAAAAACAGCCCAACCGCATCATTGTGACTAATAGTGCGGACACTCCCCTAAAAGGGCTTTATCATCTTCTTTTTGCAATCAAAGGTGTCCTGAAAACACGACCGGTTAAACTGGTTGTCATTGGCAGCCCCAAAAAAGGCGGCGGCATTGAAAAAATGGTGAAAAAACTTGAACTTGGGCACCACATCACATTTACCGGCCGAATCGACCATGAACAATTTGTCAGAGAATATGCCAAGGCAAGCCTTGCTATTGTACCGTCTTTATATGAAGGATTCGGGCTGCCCGTCGGGGAAGCCATGGCCTGTCGAATACCGGTAATCTGCACCACAGGCGGTGCCTTGCCAGAAGTTGCCGGAGATGCAACAAAGCTTGTACCACCGGCAAATGCAAAGGCATTGGAAACGGCTATTTTGGAACTACTGGATGATCCTTCCCAGTGTGAAGCGCTTGCCCAGAAAGGATACCAGCGGGTGCTAAAAGAATTCACCTGGGAGAAAACCGCCATAAAAACCGTTGAAGCTTATAAAGAGATTATCAATGATTACCATTGATTTTAATCAACTTGATATTCATCCCAATGACAAAATCCTTGATATCGGATGCGGCGAAGGCCGGCATACCCTCAAGGCCGGCCAGCATAACGACACCTTGTGTGTCGGCGCTGATTTTGATCTTAAAAATCTTATTGAAACAAAAAAAAAATAGCATTTCACCAGGCTTTAAATGATTTATCCTGCAAAAGTATTGATCTTTCCTGTATGGATGTGACAAACCTGCCGTTTAAAAACAGCAGGTTTGATATTGTTATCTGTTCAGAAGTTCTGGAACACATCCCGGATGATAAAAAGGCCCTGTCTGAGCTTGTCAGAATTTTAAAACCCGGAAAAATTCTTGCTGTCAGCGTACCAAGGTTTTGGCCGGAAAAAATCTGCTGGCTCTTATCTGATGAATATTTTAATGCCAACATGGGACATGTAAGGATCTACAAAAAAGTTCCTTTGATTAAAACCATTGAATCCTTTGGTGTAAGATATTTTTCCTCTCATTATGCCCACAGTATCCACAGCCCGTTCTGGTGGCTCAAATGCCTTGTCGGGCCCAACAGGACAGATTCAAAACTGGTAAACCTTTATCACAGATTGCTGGTTTGGGATCTTATGAAAAAACCAAAATTAACAGCATTTATTGATAAACTGCTCAACCCCTTCCTCGGAAAAAGCCTGGTTCTCTATTTTAAAAAGAGCTAAAGTTTGATACCTTCATAACCTGAAGGTCACACGTAACCTGAAGGTCACACGTAAAAGAGGTTATACTTTTTAATAATAATGGAGACCCACAATGAATCGACTGTTTTTTCTCTTCCTGATTTTTTTTGCCATATCCATCATTCAATCCTGCGCAACAACGAAAAAAACACTGATGAGAAACGATCCCCTTATCGGAAAAATAATTGACACCCAATCAAGCCAAATCGTTGATTTTGAATCCCTGATCAAGGATATCAGCACCTATGATGTGATCTATCTTTCTGAAAAACATGATAATCCAGAACAGCACCATATCCAGCAGAGAGTCATCCTTGGTTTGATTGAAACCGGATTAAACCCCACCATTGGATTTGAATTTTTTTCCATGGATAATACACCTGACCTACTCAATTTTGTTGATTCCGGAAAAGTAAGTCATTCAAAAAAAATAGAGAAAATTATTGAAACCGATCTGAGAAAAAAACTGAGGTGGGACACCCAGTCAGACCAAATGTGGCAATATTATTATGACCTTTTAAGCATTGCAAAAAATGAGAGCCTACTGGTGGCGGGAATTGATCTTCCCGGTACATTGAAAAAAAGAATTACACGGAAGGGAATCAACGGTATCACCCCCATTGAAAAAGAACAGATTTTCTCAACTGAATTGTCTGATGAGGCATACAAAGATTATAAGTTTTCCATATTCAAAGCGGTTCACTGCGGCATGGGCCATGAAAAAATGCAGGCAAGGTTGTATGATACCTGGGTCGCCAGAAATGACAAGATGGCACACTCCATCACCCGGCTGTACAAACATGGCAAAGGACCCATCATTATCATTATCGGCGGCGGGCATACCGAGTATGGCCTGGGTGTAATCAACAGGGTTACTGCAATTGACAAGACCATTAAGCAGGTCAACATTGCCTTAAGGGAAATCAGTGTACACCCATCCGAATTATTGGATTATATTCTGCCTTTGAAACTGGAAGGATTTAAAAAGGTTCCCCCGGCAGACTTTCTTTGGTTTACCCAGAGGGTCTCCTATGCAGACCCATGTGAAGAATTTAAAAAATCTTTACAAAAGATGAAAAACTGATGAAAACTTTACCCAACGTTACAATCCTTGCTACCGGCGGCACCATTGCCGGTACTGCCCCCTCATCAACCCAGGCCGGATATACCTCGGGAAAAATTAACATTGACGGTATGATCCAGGCGGTGCCCAATATTGAAAAACTGGCCCGGGTGGATGGGGAACAGTTTTCAAATGTGGGGTCCCAGGACATGTCCTTTGAGATTATGATCAATCTTTCCTGCCGGATCAATGCACTTCTAGCAACAAAAAAGATAAACGGAGTGGTGGTCACCCATGGCACAGATACCATGGAAGAGACCGCCTTTTTCTTGAATCTGACTGTCAAAAGTGCCAAGCCGGTTGTCATGACTGGCGCCATGCGGCCTGCCACTGCCGTGAGCGCAGACGGGCCCCTGAACCTGTACAATGCCGTTGCGGTAGCAGCCGATCCAGAGGCCAGGGAAAAGGGATTGCTGGTGGTCATGAATGACCGGATACACGGGGCTCATTCCCTGACCAAGACCAATACCACTTCAGTAGAAACCTTCCTGTCCCCTGTGAACGGGCTCATCGGCACCGTGATTTACGGGGCCGTTAAATATTATAGGGGCCCATTCCGGCAGCACACTGTTTTCAGTGAATTTTCCCTTGAAGGGATTACCGCCCTTCCCCGGGTGGACATCCTGTATGCCTGTGCCGACATGCCCCCTGATCTGATTGATTGTTCCGTTGCCAATGGGGCAAAGGGCATTGTGATCGCCGGCGACGGCAACGGGAATATGAATGAGGCCACCTTGAAAAAAGCCGCCCAAATGGCCGGACAAGGCATTTTTATTGTTCGTTCCTCACGGGTTCCTACGGGTACAGTAAGCAGGAATGTTGAAGTAGATGATGATACCCATCAGTTTATTGTCTCGGACGAACTCAATCCGGCTAAGGCCAGGATTCTGCTCATGCTTGTCCTTTTAAAAAACCGCAGCTTTCAACAGGTACAGGAGCTTTTTTATTCATACTGATCTTTCTTTGTGCACCTCATCAAAATTTGCCGGTACGGAAAATTCAACCCTGCATCATGCTGTGTGGACTGGTGTTTGAATCCTTCGATTGTCAGCTACTTGCCTTGAAAATTCGGCTTTCGCTTTTCAAACAGAGCGTTTATCCCTTCTTTTGCATCTTCCATTTCAAATGTCCGGGCCTGATAAAGGGCTTCTATCTCAGCTGCTGTTACGGGGTCCCAGTCAAGTCCCCTGTATATAGATTGTTTCATCATCTGAACTGCAGCAGGTGCGCTCTGCGCAATTTCATTTGCAAGCTCTATAGCTTTTTCCATTACTTTATCTTTATCAACAGCATAATTCACAAGACCTATTAAAGACGCCTCTTCACCTGTTATAGTTTTTCCCGTAAAAAGCAGCTCATTGGCTTTTGGCAGGCCCACAAGCCGTGGTAATATATAAGATACTGCCATGCCTGAATGTAACCCAAGGCGGGAAAAAGTAGCACCAAGTTTTGCTTTTCTGTTCACGACCCGGATGTCACACATGAGTGCAATTCCAAGCCCTCCACCAATTGCATGCCCGTTGATTGCCACAATGACCGGGACTTTAAGATTTCCAATATCAAGAAAGGGTCTGTAGAAATCCATAAGAACTTCACTTAAACGGGGGCCGCTATTTTTTTCAAAACCGCTCCTGAAATCAGCACCGCCGCAAAATGTTGTGCCACTCCCTATAATAATCAGACAACGCAATTCCCTGTCATTCTTGACGTAATTTATTATTTCCTGAAAAGCAGAAACCGTTTCATGGTTCATGCTGTTCAGGTTATCTGGGCGATTGAACGAAATCTGACCGATTTTATCATTTTTATCATAGAGTATTGGTTTGTTTTCCATAAGGTATTTCCTAAAAATTTGAGAAAGGCTTCAACCGATAAGATAAGTTGCCGTACCTGTGGCAATCCGGGTTTCTTTTTCATTATACAAATCTATTTTGGCAACCACGATTCTTGAACCTGCCCTGATGATCCTGCTTCTGCACTGAAAGGAGTGGCCTTTACCCGGTCTTAAATAATCCACACGCATATCTATGGTGGCAGAGGATGCCAGTTTTTTCTCAATATCATCAAGAGATTTGCCTTCATGAATTTTTGCACAGGAAATGAATGCAGAAAGCCCCCCGGTTAAATCAATAACTGAGGCTGTCACTCCTCCATGCAGGATACCGGCGATTGAATTTCCAATGAGATCTTTTGTCATATTAAAACTTGTGACGGCTTGGCCGGATTCATAATCCAGAAAATCAATATCAATACCCAGAATCTTGTTAAACGGGAGCCTCTCAAGATAATATTCTCTTATTTTATCAAGAACAGATTCAATCATAGCGATTTATTCCTTGTTTTCTTTTCAAAACACCTAAGGTTTTTGTCATTTCAAGTTCTTCATAATCCCCTGATTTGCGAGCAATTTTGTAGACCTGCCAAGGGGCCTGCCCTCCTTTTTCAGGATCCTTGAAAATATCATGAATTACCAAAAATCCATTGGGTTTAATATGGCAGGCCCAGACCAGATAATCATTGCGGACTGCTTCATAGGAATGTCCCCCGTCTATAAACAGCATTGAAATGGGTGTCCCCCACATTTTCCCGGCAATGCTTGAGGGTGCAACAATGGGCACCACTGTATTTTCCAGAGAAGTCCTGGTGATTGTTTCCTGAAAAAAAGGAAATGTATTTATTCTTGATAATTTCGGGTCAAACAGATCCGGATCAAAATATTCCTCATGGGGCTGTTGCTCCTCTGATCCCTTATGATGATCAATGGAAAAGAGGATGGAATCTTTTTCTTTGCATGCAGATCCGATAATATAGGCAGATTTACCGCAATAACTTCCTATTTCAAGGATGGGGCCATTTTCTGCAGCCTTAAGGGCAATGCTGTAAAGCCTTTTAGCTTCATCATCATCCATAAAACCCTTGATGCTGTCCCATACATCAAAATCAATCTTCATCATAAATTCTGACAAGTACTTCCCTGGGTTTAGAACCGATCTGGGGACCGACAACCCCCTCATGCTCCATCATTTCAACCAGCCGTGCCGACCGATTATAGCCAATACGAAGACGACGCTGTACAAAAGAGATAGATGCCTGTCTCGTCTTGGTCACCAGGCTTACGGCCTCATCATATTTTTCATCATAGTCAGACTCATCAAACTCTTTATCCTCATCGTTACTGGTACCTATTGTAATCTCTTCAATATAATTCGGATCTTTTTGTTCTTTTAAAAATTTTGTAACCCTGCCAATCTCTTTTTCAGAAATATAGGCACACTGAATCCTCACAAGTTTTCCTGTCCCGGGTGGACAAAAGAGCATGTCCCCGTTGCCCAGAAGGCTCTCTGATCCCCCGCCGTCAAAAATCGTTCTGGCATCAACCTTGGAAGACACCTGAAATGAAATCCGGGTGGGAAAATTGGCTTTAATACTTCCTGTGAGTACGTCAACAGAAGGCCTCTGGGTGGCGATGATCAGATGAATCCCGGCAGCCCTCGCCATCTGGGCAAGTCTTGTCAAAGCAAATTCCACATCTTTTGAAGCCACCATCATGAGATCTGCCAGCTCATCCACGATCACGACAATATAGGGAAGTTTTTTAAACTGCTCTTCGTCAACATCATCCGATTCATATGAGTCTTCACTCTTTGTCTTATATTTCGCTGCCACCATATTGTTATACTGGACAATATTTCTAAATCCTGTCTGCTCTAAGAGTTCATACCGCCGTTCCATCTCTCTTACCGCCCAGAAAAGGGCATTGGTTGCCTTTTTCATATCGGTTACCACAGGAGAAATCAAATGGGGAATATCATTATATACTGAAAGTTCAATCCTTTTGGGATCGATCATGATCATTTTGATATCATCGGGTGTGCCTTTGTACAACAGGCTGATAATCATTGTATTTAAGCCCACACTCTTACCTGTTCCCGTAGCACCGGCGATTAACAGATGGGGCATGGAGTCCATTTTTGTCACCATGGGTCTTCCCAGAAGATCTTTTCCTAATCCAAGGGTTAATAAAGAGGCAGATTCTATAAAATCTTTTGATGCCACCAATTCCCTTAAATTTACGTTTTCCCTTTCTTCATTGGGAATCTCAATTCCCACCACATCCCGGCCCGGAATGGGTGCGACGATTCTAATGCTTATGGCGCTCAAGGCCAGGGCCAGATCATCGGACAAACCAGCGATTTTGCTGATCTTGATTCCCGAGGCCGGTTTATATTCAAAAGTTGTGATCACAGGCCCGGGTAATATTTCAACCACCTCCCCAAACACGTTAAAGTCATTGAGTTTATTTTCCAGAATTTTGGCTTTTTCTTTCAGCAGGTCTGTATCAATATTTTTTTCAATCTTCTGTTTTTCATTCAATAATGAAATCAAAGGCAGATTAAATTCAACTTTTTCCCGGATATCCATAAATTCAACATCCGGTTTAAAGTCTGAATCGTCTTCTTCCAATTCCTTTATAACCGGTTCAAAAATATCCTCAGGTTCTGCTAATTTTTTTTTTTGAAAAATTCTTTCAGGGATTTTAATGATAGTATTTGCCTTAACCGGCAAAGGGGTTATGTCAATCTGTACTTTGGACTGCTCTTTTGCCTGCTCTCTTTTTTCCTGCCATTTACTATATTTTTCTTTAAAAAAATCAATAAACTCCTGAAAATCTTCTCTCATGATTTTCAAAAGACCCATAATTTTCTGTCTTAAAAACAGCCCCATGGAAATGACGGAGATCCCTGTGGCAAAGATAAAGCCAATGATCAGAAAAAACATAAGGATAATAATACAGCCGGTAATATTGGCATATTTTAATAAAAACGAAGTGAACGCGATGCCAATAACACCACCGGATGAAATACTTGTACCTAAAACAGGATAGTCATCTTTAAAAAGAAAGAGCATACCGCCGGTGCAAATCATTAAAAATAAACCACCCAGCAGTGTCAGCCAGATTATCTTTAGCGATCTTCCCTTTAATAACCAGACACTGATAACCCCTAAGATAACCGGAATCCAAAATGCACCCAATCCGAACAGAAAAATAAAAAGACCGAAAAGATGGGCACCTAAAAGCCCAAAGGCATTGTGAATATTATCAGGAATGGTAAAAAAATCATTCCCCACGCAGGGATCTGAAATATGATAGGAAAAAAGGCTAACTGCAGTTAAGACGATGAGAAAAAAAAGGAGAATGCCATAAAGTTCTTTTTTCATACTTCAATAATTACCGGTACAATTAAGGGTCTGCGGTTAATGGTAAACGCAAAATATTGTTTCAGGGATTTTTGCAGTTTTTTTCTAATCAGTTCAACCCGGGATTCAATACCTGGTTCTATCTCTTCCACAATTTCAAGAATAACACACTGGGCATCATCAACCAGGTATCCGGTTGCTGAATCAAAGACAAATCCTTTTGAAATTAATTCCGGCCCGTAAAGGACAACGCCTGTCTCTTCATCAATGACCATGGTGACAACAACCAGCCCGCCTTCAGAAAGTTCCCGCCCCTCCTTTAAAACGCTTCTTCCCACATCACCGATACCTTTACCGTCCACAAGAATTCTACCGGTACGAACACGGCCCTCTATTCTGCCGCCATCTTTATCAAAGGCAATGACCTTGCCATCTTCGGCTACCATAACATTTTCTCTTGGCATACCCAATTTTTCAGCAAACCTGGCATGAACCACCAGATGACGGTATTCCCCATGGATAGGAATAAAATATTCTGGTCTGGTCAAACTCAGCATCAATTTAAGCTCTTCCTGATGGGCATGACCCGAGGTATGTATCTGTGCAATTTTTGAATACACCACATCCGCACCCCTCCGGTACAGCTTGTTGATCATATTGGCAATGGCTTTTTCATTCCCCGGAATATTTTTGAATGACAGGATCACCGTGTCACCCTTTTTAATCTTAATATGCTTATGTATGCCCGAGGCCATTCTTACCAGGGCTGACATTGGCTCCCCCTGGCTCCCCGTGGTGATGATGATGACGCCATCTTCCCTGCATTTATTGATCTGCTTTATATCCATGATGGTATGGGGAGGATACTGGATGTGACCAAGTTCGGTGGCCACAGCAACAATTTGCTCCATACTTCGGCCATTGAAAATGACCTTACGATGATTGCGGATGGCTATATCAAGCACCTGCTGTATCCTGAACACATTTGAAGCAAAGAGAACAACAATCACCCTGCCGGTGGCAGCAGCAATCAGTTTTTCAAGGTTTTTGGCCACTTTCTGTTCAGACATTGTATAGCCTTCAACTTCAACATTTGTGGAATCTGAAAACAGTGCCAGAACACCTTTTTCGCCAAATCTTGCGAAACTTGAGATATTCGTACTCTTCATCTTGTCTGCATCATGACTAATTCTAAAATCCCCGATATGGATGATCACACCTTCAGAGATTTCTATGGCAAGACCAACGCCGTCAACCGTGCTGTGGCCGACACGAATAAATTCTATTTTAAAAGGATCTATTGAAAGGGTTTCTCCAGGGTTGACAAGGTTTAAATCAATATATTTATTAAGGTCAAACTCAATGAGCTTATTTCTGATACTTTTCAAGGTAAACGCTGTACCATATACTGGGAGTCTGATGTCTTTTAATAGATATGGCAAAGCTCCGATATGGTCCTCATGGGCATGGGTAATGATGATGGCCTGAATCTTATCCCGATTTTCTCTGATATAATCCATGGCCGGAATCACTATATCCACACCCAGCATATAGTCTTCAGGGAACATAAGTCCTGCATCAATGATAAACATGACATCACCATATTCAACCACCATCATATTAAGACCGATTTCACCAAGTCCGCCGAGAGGAATAATTTTAAGCATTTGAGTACTCCGGAATATGATTAAATGCGAATATCAAGTTTTTCAAAAATTGCATCTGCCTGATCAATAAGCCAGTCACGCTGTGCCCCTGTTGCATAATCCATGCAATCGCAT
>JAGLFI010000260.1 GCA_023144585.1 Desulfobacula sp.
TTAAATGTATCAAAAAGTCTTAATTTAAGCTTCACTTTCCCGTTGACTTCTTCAATCCCCCCGGTAATCAGCAGTTCAGCCCCGATTCCTGTCCAATCCCGAAAATTAATCTGTCCCAGTTGAATACCGGATTCAGCCGGATTAGAAAGAAATGCAACAGGATTCATTGTTTTAAGATATCCGGTAAAATCAAGCGCCTGCCTTAAAAGATTTCTTGCTTTTTTTCCTGCTGCAACTTCAGCCACATGCCCGTTAAATGCTTTAAATTCAGTTACAGCTATGGGGGTTTTCTTTAGAAACGGATTGTTGATGTTGATATAATCATAATCCCTGGCAGATACAGGTATAGAAAAAAATAAAAACAAACTCAATCCCAAAAAACAAACTATTGCGGATAAAATAATTTTATTTAACATAGCATGGGGACAATACCGTTTATTCATTACAATTGAAACCTTTTTTTATCTCAACCCTTTTGGGGTAAAAATCACAACAACATCATAGGAGCGCATTCCAGCCGGCAATTGTGGCAATGGGTTTGCCTTTTTAATGGCTTTTTTTGCAGATTCATCAAGGTAACGATTGCCTGATCTGGTTTCATAAATAATATCCCTTATTTCTCCACTTTTTAATATCTTGATTAGAATTCTTACTTCGAGATTTTGATCCATCCTGGCAAGGATATCATTAAACACCCAGTTCTGCTCTATTGATGAACCTAAAACCATTTTATACAGATCAATGGGTTTATACCCCTTTTTCCCATATCCGGCATATGCCCCCTTTCCTTCACCTTCTTTTGTTTTACCCTGCTGCTTTACTTTTTTTTGAAGACAGCTCAATGCCTGGGCAATCTGATCCTGATACTGATCCTCAACTTTTTTTTCTAATTTTTCCTTTGTTGCTTCTGCTACCTTTTTAGAATCAATTTGTTCTTTGGGTTTGATTTTTTCAACAGGTTTTTTCTCTTTTTTCTTGTCGGGTTTCTTCTTAACCTCTTTCTTTTTTTTCTCCTGCTGAGCCATGAGATCTTTTAAATTTTTAGGCTTTGTTTTTAAACTGATATCTGCCTTTATGGAGAGAATTTTACGGGCCTTTTTTTTTATGGTTTGAGCTTTTACCGGGATACCTTCTTCTTTTAGAATCTCTTCACTTTTGCCTGGTTCTTCCATGGCAGGTTCCGGCGCAAAAGAAACCAGATCAATTTGAATGACCGACGGCATGGGCTTGGGCGGTTTAAAATTCTGAAAAAACACCAGGCTGGAAAAAAACAGGCCATGTAAAAACAGAGAAATAGAAAAAAAAACTACCCCTGTTTTTCTACTGTGTTCCATGGGGGTAAGAAGAGATTCACTTTTATTTTTAAAATATTCCCGAGAACTCATAGTCGTTAATCAGGACTCATCTATATCTTCAGGGAGCGTAATCATCCCGAGACTGTCAACACCGGCCTTTTTCATCTTAGAAATCACGTTGACAACAATCCCATAGGGTACTTTTTTATCTGCTCTGAGATATACATTTTTTTTATCAAAATTTTTCAGTATAGCACCCAGCTTCTGGGTCAAAAATTCAACGCTGACAACCTGTTCATTAATAAAAACCTTAAGATCATCATCAATAGATATAATGAGACGCTCCTCACTGCCTTTCAAGGCTTTTGAAGTGGCCGTAGGCAATTGTACATCAACACCCTGAACCATCATGGGGGCGGTGGCCATGAAAATAATCAGAAGCACTAGCATGACATCAACAAAAGGTGTGACATTAATCTCGGACATGAGTTGATTATTACCGGAGCCTGTTTGCATTATACCTCCATCTGCTTTTGAATATCGCGTTCCATTATATTTAAAAGATCTGAAGAGAAACTTTGCAGTTCAGAATCCAAAACCCTTATCCTGTCAGTAAAATAATTGTAACCGATGCCAGACGGAATAGCCACGGCAAGCCCTGCTGCTGTTGCGATGAGTGCCTCTGAAATACCGGGGGCCACGACAGCAAGACTTGCAGACCCACTCAACCCAATTCCATGAAAGGTACCCATGATCCCCCAAACCGTTCCGAAAAGACCGATAAACGGGGCGGTATTACCCGCAGTTGCCAGGAATGGCACCAATTGAACCAGACGTCTGACTTCAACATTGATGGATCGATTTAATGATCGTTTTACACTTCCAATAATTTGAAAATAGGTACTCTGAGTTCTTGTTATCTGTGGTGTTTTTTTATCTTTGCTGTCAGATCTTGCCATCTCCGTATATGCGGTGATGAAAATTCTTGCAACCGGACTTGACCTCAATGCCTTGGCTTTTGAAAATGCATCAGCCAGATTTCGACACTGCCAGAAAATATCCGTAAAATCAGCAGACTCTTTAAATGCCTTTCGGATATACCTGAACTTGATAAACATAATTGCCCATGATGTTATTGAAAAAAATAAAAGAAGCAGTAAAACAAACTGAACCATAAGGCCGGCATTGAGCATCATCTGGAATATGTTGATTTCATGTTGAATCATAAAAAAAGCTCCGATTTTATTTGGAGTGGTTAGGGTTCGCTCAAAAATAAATTTACATTTTAGGGTG
>JAGLFI010000261.1 GCA_023144585.1 Desulfobacula sp.
TGCTGGTTGCGGTTAAAAAAGATCTTGTGGAGGAGTATATTGATTTGATCCATATGGCCGGACTTACCCCCAAAATAATTGATGTTGATATTTTTGCACTTCAAAATACCTACGAAATACTTCCATATGAAAGTCAGGGAAAAGTAATTTTGTTGATTGATGTCGGGGCATCAAAAACTTCTTTGAATATATTGAAGGCGAACTCATCTTTAATGATGAGAGATAATGGATCGGGAACAAATCAGATTATAGAAGAAATCTCCACTCAATTTGATGTGACTATTGATGAAGCGGAACAAGCAGTGAATGGAGAGGTAAATGATATTGTCAGTCAGGATAAAATTCAGGAGATAAGTTTGAAAGTTGCACAGTCATGGTGTTCTGAGATTTGTGAAGTGGTGAATACTTATCAAACCGGTGCCAATGATGAGAAAGTTGAAAAAGTTATATTGAGTGGTGGTGGTGTTTTTACTGAAGGCTTTAAAGAGTACCTTTTATCTGAGCTTGATGCAGATGTGTCAATAATTAATCCGTTTGAAGCTTTGATTGTAAATGAAAAGAAATTTCCAGACTCTTTTATAACCAAGGCGGGATCCCTGGCACCGATAGCTATAGGGCTTGCATTACGAAGCGTGGATGATAAATGATAAGAATTAATCTTTTACCATTTAGAATTGCTAGAAAAAAAGAGAATATTAGAAGACAGATATCTGTCTTTCTATTGTTGATTCTTTTAACTGCTGTAGTACTTGTATGGTACACACGGGTTATGAATAACCAACTTTCAACGATAAAAGAAAAAACAAAACAGGTAAATGCTCAAATTTTAAAATATAAAGAAAAGGCCGATCGGGTAACTAAAATCAAAAAAGACCTGAAAGTTCTTAAAGAGAAACTTGAAATTGTATCTTCGTTGCAAAAACAAAGAGAAAAACAGCTGATTTTGTTTGACGGCATGACAGATCTTATTGTTCCCGGGCGAATGTGGATAGAAAGTTTGAAAACAGATAAAAATCAAGTTACGATCAAAGGGATTGCATTTGATAACCCCACAATTGCCGATTTCATGGAAAAACTTGAAAAATCATCACTTTTCAATAAAGTTGATTTGAGAACAGCAAAAATGAAAAAATTCAAAGATGGTCTTATGTTAAAATCATTTGAGTTGCGTTGTATAAAAGAAAAACCAAAAAAAGAGAAGAATGAAGAATGAAGAATAAGGATTCAAAATAAAGTAGAAAATGAGCAAGAAAAAAAGCAAAAATAGTGCAATAAACGAAAAGCTGAGCGTCTTTTTTGAAAAAGTCGGGGCACTTACAAAAGTACAGCGCCTGCTTATCTGTCTTGTGACTTTTGCTATAATTAGTGGTGCTTATTATTATTTTATTTTTATGCCAAAGCACAATGAATTAAAAAAATTTGAACAGTATCACCAAAGTCAGGTAAGGCAACTTTCAATATATAAGAAAAGAGCAGCCGAGCTTTTGAAATATGAAAAATTGATGGCTAAAGCGCGGGAAGAATTTAATATAGCAATGAGAGCGCTTCCTGACAAACGCGAACTTCCATCATTGTTGACAGGCATCTCCAAAGCAGGAAGCGATGCAGGACTGGCATTCCATCTGTTTAAGCCGGAAAAAGAAATAAATCAAGAGTTCTATAAAGAGCTTATCGTTTCCATAAAGGTGGTAGGACGGTATCATCAGATGACAGATTTTTTATTTCAAATTGTAAGGCTTAACAGGATTGTAAATATTGATAATGTTTATGTGCAAAGTAAAAAAGGTGGTAAAATATTGGAAATGAGTTGTAAGGCGGTTACCTATATGTTTGTTGAAAAAAAAGAAGTAAAAGATAAAAATAAACGAAAGAGAAAGAAGAAATAGGGATAGATAAAAAAGAATTCATGATGATGCCTAAGTCAAAGATCATTTTATTAATACTTGCATTCGGTTTTATTTTTTTGATCTCTGCATGTTACGATCAGCCACAGGCAACAAAGAAATCAGCACCTGTTGAAGGCTCAGGAAAAATATCCCTGCCTGCTGTCCAGAATAAGCCTCCAAAAGATAGTAACCCAAAGGAAGATAAAAAGAGTGAATTAAATTTAAAAAATGATCAGACACCTAAAGGTGAACCCAAGGTAAAAACCGGAGTAGAAAGCGTTCATCAGGTTGCAGAGCAAGAAGCAGATAGCCAAAAGCCAGATATCCAGAAGAAAGCGCATTATGCTTCCCAAGGCAAAATTGATCCGTTCAGCCCGTTAATTCAGGACAAATCCGAAGAAAGCAGGCCGGTCGTTGATGAGGGACCCAAAAGAATTCTAACCCCCCTTGAAAAAATTGAGCTGAGCCAAATTCGGCTGGTTGCAGTTATTATTATGAAAAATAAGCGGATTGCAATGGTAGAAGAGGCTAATGGCAAAGGTTATGAGGTAGGTATCGGTACTTATATTGGGAAAAACCAGGGGAAAGTATCAGAGATTAAAAGTAGCAGCATTGTGATTAAGGAGCTTGTTAAGGATTACAAAGGAAGGCTTAAAGAGCAAGTTCAGGAAATAAAACTTC
>JAGLFI010000262.1 GCA_023144585.1 Desulfobacula sp.
GGGAACTGATGCTGAAAGGGAAAGATCATTTTTTTGCCACTTCCTGCGCAACCGGCCCAGCATTTGAAGGTGCAACCTTGTCCTGTGGGATGCAGGCAATCCCGGGCGCCATTAATAAGGTTCAAATAAAAAGCCTGGAAGATTTATCCGAATATACCATTATCAAGTCGTCAAATTCTTCTGGAGTAAAGCCGTCGGGAATTTGCGGAACCGGTGTTATCAGTGCAGTGACCCAGTTTTGTCAAAAGAAGATCATAGACCCGGGCGGTGCTTTTCAAAATAAGATGAAGCAATATATTATCGTTCCCGGGGATTCTTCCCAGGATGGCTCTGCGATCTTTATCAGCCAGAAGGATATCCGTTCCGTCCAGCTGGGTAAAGGGGCATTGATCACCGGGATTGAATTTTTTCTAAAGGAAGCAGGACTTGAAAAACCTGAAAAAATTATCATTGCCGGAGCCTTTGGATCATTTTTGGATAAAAAGAATATGATGGCCCTGGGAATGATACCGGCCATGGATTTAAGCCGGGTGGAAGTTGCAGGGAACTCAGCCGGAGCCGGAGCCATTATGGCCCTGTGTGATACAGCCTTTCTTGATAAAGCGATACAGATAGCAAATAAGGTTATTGTTGTGGATCTTGCCTGTAACCAGGATTTTCAGGAGGTTTTTGTTAAAAAGCTACGGTTTCCCGTTCAGGCAATTAGAGATTAAAAACAGTGTTTGCTGATCTTTTGTTGATTAAAGGAAGTCATCTGTTAAAGATGTCATCATTGTGCCCAGTGTTTCAATATGTTTTTTTTTCTTCAAGAATAATTTTTTTTAATCCGTTTAAAACCTTGCCGTCCTCAATAAACATTTCAAGCAGCTCATAAAACAGGATGGTATCATTCTCAAATCCAATAAAGGTTTCCAATAGTTGTGAGATATTTTGTATTGTACTGAAATTGACTTCATTCAGGGAAAGTGTTTTGTCTCCCATCATGTCTTGCAATGCCTGGGGAACCATTTCTTTAAGACGGGCTTCATCTATTTGAAGGGAAAGACTGTTTTTCTGGTCGGCAAACCATTTTGCATGAGATGCCTCTTCCTTCGCCATCCAGTCCAGCATGGATTTTAAGTCTTTATTCTTTACTTTCTTAATGGCGTTGTTATAAACGGCTTCTCCGTTTTCTTCCATTTTTATGGCTATTTCGAGAAGATCATCCATGGTGAACATTTGTATATTTCCTCCTTTGATTTTCTGTCCAGTCGATCCTGCTCATCATTCCCCGGATGATTCTAATATCTCTGGATGTGAGCCCTGTCGCGCCAAAGATCCGTCTGAACGCTCTTAACAGGTGATCCGGGTTTTGTTTGTCAAGAAAAGCAATATCTAAGAGACTTTTTTTCATATGGGCAAACATGCGTTCTATTTCATCCCCGGTGGCAAGCTCTTTGGGTAAGGAGCCGGTAAATTTTTTCTTTGGATCAGATTTTAAAGAGACTTCATATAACAGCACAGCTAGGGCATGGCTCAGGTTCATGGAGGGGTATGCATCATGGATTGGAATCGTGATAAAATGCTGGCAAAGATCAAGATCTTTTGTCTCAAGCCCTGTGTCCTCAGGACCCAATACCAGCGCGCAGCTTACTTTTTGATATGTTTCCCGGAGTTTTTCGGCTGCACCCCCCGGCGTGAAAAAATTGTTTCTGTATTTGCCAAATCGTCGGGTGGTACCAAAGGCGATCTGTATATCTGAAAGCGCTGATTGAAGATCATCAAAAATCAAAGCATTTTCAAGAAGTGTGAATGCGCTTAAGGCCATTTTTTTTGCCAGAAGGGATTTATAATGTTTTGTGGGATTAACCAGCCGAAGCTGTGTGAATCCGAAATTCATCATGGTCCTGCAGACAGAGCCGATATTAATCGGTCCCTGGGGTTCAACAAGAATGATGACTAAGTTTTCAGGTTTCATCTCTATTGTCTTTCCATTATTTTTCATTTGTATCTAAAAGCAAGGTGACCGGTCCCTGGTTGATAAGGGAAACATCCATCATGGCCTGGAAGACACCTGATTTTGTAACAACACCCAGCTCTATTGCCCGGCCGATGAAATACTCATAAAGATCATTGGCTTTTTCAGGTGGAGCCGCCTTTATATAGGAGGGCTTTCTGCCTTTACGGCAATCTCCCAGCAGGGTAAACTGGGATACCACCAAAAGCTCTCCTTTTACATCCTTAAGGGAAATGTTCATCCTGTCGTTTTCATCTTCAAATATTCGTAGATTTATGATTTTTTCCACAAGGAAATCCGCATCCTTTTGAGTGTCATTATCCTGGACACCCAACAGCACCATAAGTCCGTTACCAATGTGAGAAACAATGGTATTGTCAACAACAACATGGGACTTTTTTACCCGTTGAACAACTGCTTTCATTTATTCCCTTTTTAGACCTTAAGTTAAAAACATTGGATCAGGCCATTGGGTTTCAAATCCATAGGCTTGTAATATCTCAATTGCCCTGCCAACATGGCGGCCGGCTTCACTAACGCTGTGGGAATCATCTCCGGGAACAACA
>JAGLFI010000263.1 GCA_023144585.1 Desulfobacula sp.
TTACAATAAAACGGGAATTCGGGTTTTAAGCAGAAATACCATAGAAAAAATACATAATGGTCATGACCACGGCAATGTATAAAAAAGTCATTCCGGTACCGGCCCTGATATAATCGATTACCTTATACCCGCCCGGTCTCATGATCAAAGCATTGACCTGGTGAGTGGGAAGAATAAAGGTATTTGATGCCGCAACAGCAACCAAAAGTGCTGCCATCCTGGGATCAGCACCGATCTGAAGGGCCATATCCATGGCCAGGGGAATCAGCAGAACGGTTGCCCCCACGTTAGATGTGACCAGGGTGAAAAATGAGGTAAGAAAACCAATGATCAAAAAGAGAACCAAAGGCGTCAGGTATCCATGGAAAAGATGTGTCACACCCGTTGATAAATAAAGGGACGCCCCGGTATTTTCAAAGGCTATACCCAGAGGGATCAAGCCAGCCAGAAGAAAAACGGTCATCCAGTCAACACTTCTGTAGGCTTCATCAATGGTCATGACTTTTGTGAGAATCATGCTTACCGCACCCGTGAGCAAAGCTATGGACAGCTGCACTTTTAGGCCCAAAGCCAGAACCAGGGCCAGAATCAGACATCCGACAGCAAAGCCCGCTTTTTCAGGGTGCATGATTTCACCCTCAATATGCTCTGTAAAGACAAGATCATTTTTCCTTTGAAGCAGATGGAATTTTTCCCATTGACCATGAAGCAGAAAGGCATCTCCGGGTTGAAGCTTTGTCTCTGAAATATCTTCCAGAAGAACCTCATTCCTTTTGTATAAAGCCAGGGGGTTTACCTGATACCTTTTCCTGAAATAGACCTGATGCAGGGTTTTCCCCACCAGTTCAGACCGGGGAGAAATAATGGCTTCTGTGACACCTGCGTTTTCCGGGGACAGCACTTCGTT
The DNA here is from genome assembly GCA_023144585.1 of Desulfobacula sp. GTDB lineage: Bacteria > Desulfobacterota > Desulfobacteria > Desulfobacterales > Desulfobacteraceae > Desulfobacula. The sequence continues at coordinate 908 of JAGLFI010000263.1, forward strand.
CAGCAGGTTGAGTTCCTCTAAAAGTATCCACCCCATATCGGAAGCCAGTTTTTTTACGTGTTCCTGGTTGGAGATAATACCAATGGTATCACCGGGTTCGATGATATCTGCCCGGGCCGGCACGGTGACCCGGGTTCGACCGTCACGACTGCCGGGTTTACAGATGCAGATGACCGTAGAGTGATACAGCGGCCTTATTTTCAGTTCATCCAGTCTTTTGGTTATAAAGTCATCAGAAACAAACAATTCATAGCTCTGGTGGAGCTCTTCGCCATAGGTACATTCCAGGGTTTGATTTAAGAGGCAGCAGGCGTCATCTTCACATTCAACCTCGGGTAAAACAAATTTTCTAAAAAGAACAAAATAAAGAATCGCAGCGATGACAAGTGAGATGCCAATGGGTGTCACACTGAAAAGACCAAATGCCTCAAAAGGTTTGTCACCGAGAAGAGTCTGATTATGTTCCCACCAGGCTGCCATCAGATCGTTCAGAAGAATCAGAGGGCTGGATCCCACAAGGGTGATGCATCCACCGATAACGGCACAGAATCCCATGGGGATGAGAATCCTTGAAATGGGCACATTCAGTTGACGGCACATTCGGTTGGTTGCCGGTAAAAAAAGAGCTGCCGCACCAATGTTCTGCATAAAGCTGGAGATAAAGGCAACAGTGGCTGAAATCAGTGCCATAATGCGAACTTCACTCTTCCCAGCCAGTGTGACAATCTGCTTGGCAAAAATATTCATGACCCCTGTTTTATCGAGACCTGCACCGATGATGATCACCGCAATAATTGACACCACGGCATTGGAGCTTAAGCCGCTGATGGCCTGGGATGCTGTTATTACGCCGGACAAGGGCAGAAGTACCATCATGAGAAGCCCGACCATATCAACTCTTACAATTTCAAAAACAAATAATATGGTTACAAAAATCAAACACCCGAATACAATCATCATATCCGAGGTCATCTCAATGGGTGGTATCATTTTTTCCTTTTAGTTAGTTTTTTAATCCCAACCCTTATATATATGCAATATTATTAAAATAGTCAAGAATCTTGTCACAACAAATATTTGTAGCACTTTTATAGTGTTTGAAAAAAAAAAATCATGGTATTGTAATGGGTAAATACCAACCTGTTTTCTGAGGAAGAGCATATGAAAAGATTAGGTGATAACCTTATAGACGAAAATTCCTTTGAAGAAATTTTAATGGGGAACGAGGCGGTTGTCAGGGCTTTGATAGAAACCCAGACAAAGGTGGTAACATCTTATCCCAGTTCACCAACCCCTGAAATCGCAACAGCCATTCAAAGCATTCCCAAAGATAAACTCCCTTTTTATTTTGAATTCTCAGTCAATGAAAAAGTTGCCACGGAAGTGGCCTTTGGGGCAGCATTAAATGAAAACCTGTCCTGTACATTTTTTAAGAGCGTGGGATTGAATGTGGCCCTTGACAGTTTTGTTCAGCTTGGATTGATGAGTATCATCGGCGGTATGGTGGTTATTATTGGAGATGACCCGGGAGCGAATTCATCCCAGAATGAACAGGACAACAGGAATGTCTATAAAATGTCCAGGGTAACGGTTTTTGAACCCGCGTCTCCAAAAGAAGTCTATGAATATTATAAACATGCCGCAG
>JAGLFI010000264.1 GCA_023144585.1 Desulfobacula sp.
CTTCCTTGGCTCAGTTATTTTTTTGTGGTGATTAAACAACTGAAATATACCATGGTAGCAGCTTTGCATCAATTATTAAGCCTCGTAAAAATAAAAAAATGTAACTTATTATTTATTTCTGCAAGAGGCTCAGGAGATTAGCAAATATGGAGTCAACGAATCAATTGGAGGATTTCTGATTCTGGTGTAGGTAAATTTCTTACAAACCTATAAATTTTCCTGACAAAAATAACCCAAAGGTAAAAAAAGTATTGACAATTTTTACCTTGAAATCATTTTTGTCAAGTAAGAATCTGATCCACAGATGAGAGAATATGGGAAAATCTATGGCCGTTTTTTGAATTTTCTTTATAAAATTTCAGGGACTTTTGAACGATGCTCAATACCTGATCATGGGTGTGGAGTCCGGCAATTTCCATGGCAAGCCGGGGATGGCGTCCCAATCTTCCGCCCAGCATCACCCGGAAGCCTTTTTCTTTTTCCCCGCTTGTTCCGGTGGGACAAACCTTTATGCATTTGGCACACATGAGGCATTGATGATAATTGATCAAAGGTTTAACATTGTCTTCATCCAGCGTAATGGCGTTTTCATCACAAACATCTACACACGCATTGCAAAGGGTACAGTCTTCATCAAAAATTCCTGGAAGAACCGATCCAATAATGCCGATATCCACGATCTGTGGTCTGGAGCAGGCATTGGGGCAGTCAGAAAGTGCAACCCTGAATTCATGGTGGAACTTTAGATCCCTTTTTACATTCTCTTTTAAAAAGGAAAGGATATTCTCTTTTTCAATAATTTTTTCAATATTTTTTCCAAGCCGGGTGCAGGAATTTGTCGTATTCGGACATCCCGCACCTCCAAAGCAGGTGGTAACCTCATATCCTTTAATATCTTTTTCCATCCCGCCTTTGGACAAAAATTTTTTCTTCAATTCATTCACATCTGACAATTCAACAGATGTCTTTCCCTTTTGCTCAACAAAATCTTCAACTTTTTTTTTCAACTTTTTTCCTTACAAAAAAAGGAACTTTCTTTATGGCCCTGTCAGCATCCCGGGACCATTTCATGGAAGGATTTCTCCACGGTAACTGACCACAACCTCCTTATACGGGATATCAACACCTGCTTTTTCAAGGGCTTTTTTAATGATCATCGGCATGGCGGAACAACAGGGCACTTCCATGATGACAGCTGTGATACTCTTGATCCCGGACACTTTAAATACCTGGGAAAGTTTTTCTACATTTTCATCGGCATTATCAAATTTGGGGCATCCTATCATCACAGTGTTTCCTTTCAAAAAATCTGCATGAAAGGTCGGATATGCCACAGGCACACAATCAGCAGCAATCACCAGGTTTGAATCTTTGAGAAAGGGTGCACCAGCTGGAACCAATTTAATCTGAACCGGCCAATGTCCCAGACAGAATGCGCCGCTGGATGCCTGCCCGGATGCCTGTATCATTGGTTTATTGGCACAGTCACAAGCACTCTCATTAGCTGTAGGGAAGATACTGATAGTTGTGGAAGGGCATCCGCAACCAACGGGTTCTGCTTCTTTTTTATCTGTTTTCTGCTGTTTCAACAACTCTTCAACAGCTTCTTCATCAAAATCGTCTGCTTCTCTTTCTATAATTTTTAAAGCATCCTGGGGACAGTCACCAATGCATGCACCTAAACCATCACAATATTTATCCGCAATCACCTTTGCTTTGCCGTCTATAATTTGAATCGCACCTTCTGCACAGGAAAGAACACAGTTTCCGCAGCCATCACACAATTCTTCGTCAATTTCGATTATTTTTCTCATTATCTTCATACCGTCCCCCTCGTTCTATATTAATTTGAATCTTATACGCTTTTGCGGGCCGCATAAGATTCAACACTATTTTCTAATTGGTCTCCACCAGCACCTGTTTGGCCAACTCATTACCGGCTGTGGTTAAAAAAAGCCTGTCAAGTTTAGTGAAAAATTCTTTATCATCCACACCGTTTTTCTTATCACAACTTGCCATATGGATCAGCATATCCGCATCATGCATAACTTTGCGATTCAAACTGTCTTTTTTTGCCGGGCGGTTATGGTGTCCCACGATATCAATGACTTCATTGATCAATTCTTCTTTTGCGCCTAATTTTTCCATGAGAACTCTTGCCACTTTCGGACTCTCTTTTTCCATGTATTCAGGTTTGATTGAATCATGTTTCTCAAGAACATTTTTTACACCAATATCATATAAATAGGCCGCACAAAGAACCACGGCAAGATTTGCTTTTTCTTTTTTTCCGATTTTCTCTGCAAAATTAGCCACTTTTGCTGTATGCTCGATGCGTTTAAAATCTGTGCCCATATATCTTTTCATTTCTACCGCCACCCGGTCTTTTAAGAGATCATCTCTTTTAGCAATAAATTCTTCAGGCAGCGTTCCAAGGCATTGTTCGGCAAATTTGCAATAGGCAGCACAGCCAAAATCCATCCTGGGATTCACAATCTTTTTTTTGCAGTTTGCACATCTTCGAGTGGCGTCATCCTTGAAAAACTCCAT
>JAGLFI010000265.1 GCA_023144585.1 Desulfobacula sp.
CCCATGAGCATCTTTGCAAAATCGCCCTTGATGTATGTGACGGTGTTCTGATCCATTCTCTCATTGGCAGCCTCAAACCCGGTGATATCCCGGCAGATGTACGGATTGAATGCATTGACAGATTGATCAAAGATTACTTTGTCCCCCAGCATATTGTCAATGGCGGATATCCCCTTGATATGAGATATGCAGGACCAAGAGAAGGCCTTCTCCATGCAACCTTCCGTCAGAACTACGGTGTTAACAGAATGATCATCGGTCGTGACCATGCCGGCGTTGGTGATTTCTATACACTGTTTGAAGCACAGGAAATTTTTGATACAATTCCTCAGCCCGAAGGCGAAGGCAAAGCACTTATCTGTGAAGCGTTGAAGATTGACTGGACATTCTACTGCCACAAATGTGACGGCATGGCTTCCATGAGAACCTGCCCCCATGGCAAGGATGACAGGGTTATCCTTTCCGGAACCAAACTGCGTCATGCTCTTGCCAACGACGAAGACGTGGTTGATCACTTTGGCCGTGAAGAAGTTCTGGTTATTCTGAGAAAATACTACGCATCTTTGACTGAAAAAGTAGAAATTAAACTCCAGAGTCATGCAGAAGGAACTAAAATGTAATTAAGTCTTGTTAAAGACAATTATGTTTTAAGAAGATAAAAAAGAGGGCTGTCTCTTGATTAAAGGGGCAGCCCTCTTCCTTTATGCCATACTGTTAATTTAAAATTTTATGAGCATTTCTGGTTTAATTTAAAAGATTCGTTAAAGATATCCAGAAGTTTTACATTCTGCTTTGCCATCATGACGCAATTACCGCTTATGGCATAAAAAAGGATGCTGAGCCGTGTTTTTGAAGAATCATCCCTGATTCTTTCAATCTGGTTTTCATTAAAATCATCCACAAGTTCCCTTAGATAATGAAATTGCTCCACTGCTCCTTGGCAATCCACAATCTCTTTGTCCCGAAAGGCGGTCTCCACAAGAAAGAAAATATTCAAGAAAACTTTTTTAATTTCTCTTAATTCTGAGATCTGAACCTCTAACAATCCCTTATGCCGGTTGCTGACATGCATGCTGGCCCGGATCACCGTATCCCTGTGACCGTCGGTGAGTTTTTGAAGCCTTCTGATAATCTGGTAAAAATTGTAGGCAACCTTTTGGTCTTCTTTTGAAAGTAACCTCAATACCTTGAAGATATTGGCAATGATGATATTGGTGCTGTCCTGGAAGTGCTTGACATGCATCCGTTCTTCTCTGAGTTTATATAGATCCTCCTGGAAGAGTGCATCAAAAGCGATATCAAAGGATTCCCTGATGCCTTTGAGGAGAAAAGCCAGGTGATCAAATGTCTGGGAGATGGATTCTTTGAAGTTTTCAACCTTGTGCAGGTTGTAGATACTCATCTCTTTCTTGTCTTTTTCCTGGCTTTTGTGTTTCTGATGATTTTTCCAGATCATAAATCCGGCAAAGGCAAATAAAATGAATAGTCCCTGGATTTTTAAATAGAACAATATATTGGCAAAAATAAATGAGACCACAAAGGCAATAAAGGCCGTCATGAACCATCCGCCGATAACGGTTAATACTCCCGTGACTCTGTATACTGCACTTTCCCTGCCCCAGGCCTGGTCTGAAAAGCTGGTTCCCATGGCAACCATGAAGGTCACATATGTGGTGGATAACGGCAGTTTCAAAGATGTGGCAAAAGAAACAACCATACTTGCCACCATCAGGTTGACCGAGGCACGCACCAGGTCAAAGGAGGGCTTTTCCGCCTGGGAGATCCCGTGGCTTTCCACAACCGGGGTAAGGCGGTGTGATATGGTTTCTCTAATGATTTTCGGGGTCAGGCTTGTTACCATGTTGAAAAGAGAATCAAACATATTGACAATTTTTCTGGACAGCCAGATAGACTCAAATTTTTCTGTGCCTTCATCCTGCTGACCCAGGCTGATTTCGGTTTCTGTGACCCTTTTTGCTTTGTTGAACAGCCATAGTGTCACCACCATGATAAACCCTGCCACCAGCATGATATAGGTCTGTGAGTGCACCTTTTTGCTTAGGGCTGCCATTGTGATATTTAAAGGATCACTGGATGCAATGGCATTTTGAAAGGCGTTAAGGCCGGCAAGGGGAACCCCGATAAAATTAACCAGATCATTGGCTGCAAATGCCATGGCAAGGGCAAAGGTTCCCACAAGAACAATGGGTTTCAAAATATTGATCTTAAAAAATGATATAAGGATTTGTAAAATCATGGCAGAAACAATAAAGATACCGGCCATGATCATAAATGAATTGGCTTTTATCCAGGCAATAGTCGCAGCGTCCATGAAGGTTGCCCCTTTAGATCCTTTAACAAGGATAAAAAAGGTAATGGCAGTCAGGGCCATGCCACCCCAGAGCGCCCCGTATTTTTTTAATGGTTCCTGATAATCAAAAGTAAAAATCAGGCGGGAAAAAAACTGCATCACGGCTCCTGTTTCTGCAAGAGGCTCAATGGATAAAAGAATACCGCCCACAATGGCCATGGCCTTGGCG
>JAGLFI010000266.1 GCA_023144585.1 Desulfobacula sp.
ATGATACATGCAAACCACTGCATCATACCTTTTATTGACTGCCTGGTAAAAGACAGTGTCCGGGGGCAGGGGCCCAAAGACTTTTAATCCTTGGTCTTTTACAAGCCTGACAGCAGGAACGATGATATCTTCTTCTTCCCGACCAAACATGGAAGCTTCTCCTGCATGAGGGTTTAGCCCTGCAACAGCAATTTGGGGATTTTTGATATTAAACCGTTCCCTTAAAGAGGTATGGGTTAATTTTATTTTTTTGATAATACCTTCAATGGTAAGAAGAGCCGGTACCTGGGATAAGGGAATATGTATGGTGACTAAAATAACCTTAAGTTTTTTGCCTGTCAGCATCATGGCATAATCTTTCGTGTTTGTCTGATGTGCCAGCAATTCCGTATGTCCGTGAAATTGAGAACCCGCAAGTTTTAAAGCTATTTTTGTAATGGGACAGGTTACAAGGCCGGAGATGCTGTTATTCAATGCAAGGTCAATTCCCTTAATGATATAGTCCTGCATGGCAGTTCCGGTTTCAATGGTTGGTTGCACTAAATCGCAATACGCCATATCCATATCGGAGATATCAATGATATCCAGGGTATTAAATACATACTTACCTTGTTTCGGATCATCTATGATATTGATGATATGACTAAAATTTAAAAGTTTCAATGCCTGTTTTATAATAGAGGAATCACCAATAATAAGAGGCTTGCATAAGGTGTAAAGCCTGGAATCACTTAAGGCTTTTACCAAAATCTCCGGGCCGATCCCGACAGGGTCCCCCATGGTAATGCCGATAACTGGAGGGGTGTGTGACTGTTTCATATAATCTCTATTATATTAAGGTTAAATGATGCAAAATAAAGTGCCATATACTATTGGAGAATGAAAGTGTAAATATAATTTATTTTATAAAATTGTGAAACCATAGTAATATCTATGCTTGTAAAAAAAGATGCAATTTTTATTTAATTTGAAGCAATTAGAAGGAAAAAGAAGAAAATAGGAGAAAATATATATTTTTTGGTATGATTAATTTGCTTTAAAATGATAAAATCTTCTGAAAAAATAAATAGTTGTCGAAGTGGTTGTAATTTTTGGATAAATTTTTGTTTCACAGAGAAAATTCTATAAAATCAATCAATTAAAAAATTATGCCAAACAAAAAGCTAATATTTACCCAACCCTTCTTATTAGATTTGACCAATTAAAAATATTTCAATAAAAAAAACTACTTTTTTACAATATCAGTTTAATCCGGTAGTTATTGTTAAATTTGCTTTATAAACCAATATTTCAATTCGCAGATGAAAGAAAGAAGACTTTTTTGAAAAATATAGAATCCTTCTGGAAGAAAGTAAAAGGCCAAATCAAAAAAACTTTACCTGATCATAGCTACAGGATGTGGATAGACCCTGTCGAGCTTCTTGAGCATCATCATAATCATGTTAAATTATCCACCCCGAATGCCTATTTTATCAAACGACTCAAAGATAATTATCTTCCCATATTTGAAGAAGAGTTTATAAAATTAGGGGTTGATGATATTAACATTGAGTTTAAAGTATCTTCCCAAAAAAAGCCGGGCACATATCCGGCTATCCCTTTACCACCAAAAAAAACAAAGCAAATGCATCTGCCCGGGCTTAATGTTAGATTTAACAGCGGACGGATGTTCAAAAAAGGGTTTACCTTTGATGATTTTGTGGTGGGGAAGAATTCAAACTTTGCATATTCTGCATTATTATCCCTTGCCCAGGGGAAAATAAAAGGGTCGAGTATCCTCTATCTTTTAGCAAAAACCGGTCTTGGAAAAAGTCATTTATCCCAGGCAGTCGGACATCATATCATTACAAACAACCTTTCTAAGAGGGTTTATTATATAACAGCAGAAGATTTTACCAATGAAATGATATTTTCTTTGAGAAATAATACCATAGAACGATTCAAAGCAAAATACAGACAAAAATGTGATGTATTGATTCTTGAAGATGTTCAGTTTTTATCTGGAAAAGATGCAACACAAAAAGAACTTGCCATGACCCTGGATTATCTTCTTGACGCAGATAAAAAGATAATTTTTTCAGGATGTGACCTTCCGGATGACATTCCGAAGCTCAATGATCAGTTAAAATCTCGGTTAACCCTTGGGCTTGTCACACAAATTGATCCACCAAATTATGCTACCCGGGTCAGAATACTAAAAAGGAAATCCAAAGTTTTTGGATATGATATTCCAAATCAGGTTACCGAGTATATTGCCCAGGAACTGTGTGATGATGTCCGCCAGCTTGAGAGCGGTCTGTTTGGCGTGGCTGCAAAAGGTCAGTTAATGGGGTATAATATTGATATTGAGCTTGCAAAAAGTGTTTTGGCAAATATTGCAAGAACAAAAAAACGAATTACGATTGAATCGATTAAAAAATTGGTTTGCAAAGAGTTTTCAGTCTCACAATCAGATATTGTATCCGCTTCCAGAAAAAGAAGGATTGTAAAACCACGACAAATGGCCATTTTTCTTTCCAGAAAATATACGGATCA
>JAGLFI010000267.1 GCA_023144585.1 Desulfobacula sp.
GCTTACCACATTCATTCAAGAGGATTCATGCGGTATCAAGTGCGGTTGATCATGGGGCAGCTGCTAAGTCTTGGAAGAGGTGAAATAGGATTAAGTGATATTAAAGAATCTCTTAAAGGGCTTGATAACCAGCCATTGAGACACATTGCCCCTTCATCCGGCTTGATCTTGAATAAAATTGAATTTTATCCCCTATAGGTCAAATGAGCATAATTGAAAAAAAAGCAGTCATTGAATGCCATTTCAATGAAACCGATGGACATTCTTATTCAAATGGCTTTGGTATTGCAAATCAGGAGACTGCCAGAGCTGTGGCTTATTTCCATAAAAGCTTACCAGGTTACAGCCCAACGCCTCTGATTAAACTATCCGTTTTTGCCAGGCATTTAGGTGTTCGTGAGATATTGATCAAGGATGAAAGCAAACGATTTGATTTAAATGCGTTCAAGGGACTCGGGGCCAGTTATGCCATGGCCAAGGCGCTCTTATCTGAACTTAACTTGGATTTAAAAGAGATTGCATTTGATAAAATTTTATCGCATTCAAAAAAAATCAGCCATTTAACCTTTGTTACCGCAACCGATGGAAATCATGGAAGAGCAGTTGCCTGGGCCGCAAGCAAGTTTGGTTGCAAAGCGGTTGTTTTCATGCCAAAGGGTTCATCAAAAGCCCGGTTGCAGGCAATACGCCTTCTTGGAGCCCAGGCCTCCATACTTGACTGTAATTATGATGAAGCAGTCTTGTTTGCGGAAAAAACGGCAAAAGAAAATGACTGGATATTGATGCAGGATACTTCCTGGCCTGGATACGATAAGATTCCTTTGCATATTATGCAAGGTTATTTTACCTTATTAACAGAGGCCATATCACAAGAAAAAGATGTGTGGCCGACACATGTTTTTATGCAGGCGGGCGTGGGCTCTCTTGCCGCAGCCATATTAGCATTTTTATGCAGTTTTTTTGAAAAACCCAAACCTGTTTTTATTCTGGTTGAAGCCAGGGGAGCTCCCTGTTTCTTTAAATCTATGGAAATAGGTGACGGCAATCCCCACACTATTCAGGGGGATTTGAAAACAATAATGGCCGGCCTGGCATGTGGTAAACCAAGTCAAATCGGATGGGAAATTTTAAAGGCTGGTGCCGATGCATTTACTGTCTGTACTGATGAGGTTGCAAAGAAGGGCATGCGAATACTGGGCAATCCAATGGGTAATGACAGCCGTATTATCTCAGGAGAATCAGGCGCCGTTACCCTGGGGCTTGTTTATTATCTGCTTCACGAAAAAAAGTATAGGGATTTAAAAAACAGGCTGAAGATAGATATTGATTCGAAAATTTTGCTTTTTTCAACAGAGGGTGATACCGACCCGCAACATTATAGAAAGGTCGTGTGGTAAAATGAATAGTATTGCAAAAAAGAAACAACATCTCACTGGAATTGCAGTGGATTGTCATTCTTGTATAATAGATCAGGCACGTTCAGCAGCGCGCTTTGCAGATCTTGCTGAAGATCAGACCCGTCGAGTAATCAATGGTGCAAAGGCAAATATCAAGAGATCAAAAACTATGCCTCTTTCAGCACAACATATTGTTCGTTCTGTGGCAGACACGGTTATTAAAGAACGGGGTGAATCTCCTGGTTTTGATATTTATGCACAGGTAAAAGAACAATCTAACGTCTTGTCTTTGTCTTATATGGAAAGATTTCAGAAAAAGATAGACAATAGCAATGCGCCTTTGGAGACAGGCCTGCAGATCGCAGCAGCAGGAAATATCATTGATTTTGGAGCGAAGAATCATGGTGCTGTTAATCTGGACAAAGAGCTTGAATCACTGGATGAAATCCCTTTTGCCCGTTATGATTTTGAACCGTTTAAACAAGCACTGGATAGGGCTGTAATGCTTCTTTACATCTGTGATAACAGCGGAGAGATTGTTTTTGATATGCTGCTTATAAAAGAGATAAAACAAGAGTATCCGAACCTTCAGATAATAGCAGCAGTTCGTGAAAAGCCTATCATTAATGATGCCACCCTGGCGGATGCCAGAGCCGTCGGGCTTGATCGACTTGTTACAACCATTTCCAGCGGCAGTGTCTACCCGGGTACAATTCTTCCAGAAACAACACAGGAGTTTCAAAAATTGTTTGCTTCGGCAGATGTGATGCTTTCCAAAGGACAGGGGAATTTCGAGACATTATTGCCCTTAGCAGATGAGAGGCTTTTCTTTTTATTAAGAATAAAGTGTGACCATATGGCAGTCTTATCAAAGGTGAAAAAAGATACTTTAGTCCTTATGCAGGGAGACAAAATTGAAAGGAGTTAAAATGGATTCAAAGACAAAGATCGGGATCATTATCTGTGATCGCTACCGTCGTTGTGCGGGTGGGAAGTGTTTCCGGGCGATGAGGAACAAGGAAGGTGCTTTCAGCATATACACAGGCATTGAAGTTGAGCTGGTCGGCTTTACATCCTGCGATGGTTGCCCGGGTGGCAACATAGAATATGCAGGCGAAGAGATGGTG
>JAGLFI010000268.1 GCA_023144585.1 Desulfobacula sp.
TAAAGTAACGAGGAAAATTGCAAGAAAAATCATATTTATTTCTTTATTATTAGCAGCTTATTCCTGTTTCATCGTTACACCTTTTCGGGAACCCGGGTTATCAGCAAGGCATTAAGAATCTTCCTTGTTGCTTTTTCTTCGGTCTGTTCAACAAGTAAATACCATTTAAACTCAGGTATATATCTTGTGTTTAAATGAATAATTCTTCCATTTTTTTTGTACCTGAAATAGCCCTCTGTTTTTGATAAAACTTTATTTATTATAGAAGAGATCCCTTCAATTTCGTCAATATGTTTAATAGTATTTAACCGGCTTGATCCATGGAGCATTATATTACCTTTTTTATCAACAAAATAAATATCCCTGTCATGACTTTACTGATACTTCCTGATAAGGTCTTTCACCGCACGAACCCTAAGGCCCACACCCGTTGCTCCAATAAAATTATTTTCATAATCATACACCCGGTAGTTAATGAAAATAATCATTGAATCTTTGTTAGCCATATACCGCACCCTGAAATACCATCTGTCACGCTCTTCTTTGGGATTAATTTTTTTTAATATTCCGCCGGCATGGTAATAGGTCATCGTCTTTTCAGAAACAAAAAAACTTGTGAATGTATTGTACTTATCCTGAATCTCTTTTAGATAGCGGATAATTTGGGTCTCATCATTTTCCCCATTGATCACCCAGTCCCGCAGGAAGGTATCATTTGCCATAAATGAAGAGATGAAAACAGGACGAAGAATGTCCCTTTCTATTTCCGAATAAATATTATCACTTGTCAAAGGAAGCTCTCTTTTGGCAATTTGTGATCTTAATGAAGACCTTGAAACATAATAGCTTGCAAGGCTTGTTACCACAAAACCCGTTATCAAAAGCAGGCTTACGATTAGAATAAGTTTATTTTTCCCTTGTTCCATTCGCAGAATGTTTCCTTATCAGATTATCATCTACTTTATTATATTTTAAAAAGATTTCCTGTCTCTTTAAATATTTTAAATCTTCATTGTTTCAAATTGTCATAATATGCTAATAAATGCCAGCAAAGATTAATTTAAAACAACGGACGTGTATAATGACAATCCAGTTTCTTGGAAAAATATTGAAAAATCCGATGGTTCTTGCTTCAGGGATTCTTGGGAACAGCAGGGATATTCTTGAAAGAGTCCATGAAAACGGCTGCGGTCTTGTGACCATGAAATCCATCGGCCCTGAACCCAGGGATGGGCATAAAAATCCCACGGTGATCGATCTGGGTCACGGCATGATCAATGCAGTGGGACTGCCGTCTCCAGGATATTTGAATATGGAAAATGAATGGAAGGATCTTGAAAAAAGAGATTTTCCGTTAATTGCAAGCGTTTATGGCAGCTCTGTCAGAGAATACCAGATGGTTGCAGAATTTGTATCCTCAAAAAACCCGGATTTTATTGAGATTAACATCTCCTGTCCCAACTCTGAAAAACACGGCATGATATTCGGGGTCAACCCGCAGTCTTCCCATGATGTTGTATCTGCTGTTAAAAAAGTAGTCAATGTTCCGCTCATTGTAAAACTGACCCCCCAGGCCCTGGATATTGGTGATATTGCAAGGTCCTGTGAGGATGCAGGGGCCGATGCCATCTGTGCCGTCAACACGGCGGGACCGGGGATGATCATTGATATTGAATCCAAAATGCCGGTGCTGGCCTTTAAAAAAGGAGGCCTTTCCGGTCCCATGATAAAGCCCGTTGCCGTCCGGTGTGTCTTTGACATTTACAAGGCTGTGACGATTCCCATCATCGGACTTGGCGGCATTACCACAGGAGAGGATGCTATTGAGATGGTGATGGCAGGTGCAAGCCTTGTGGGCATCGGAAGTGCAGTCCGGTACAGGGGAATTGATGTATTTCAAAAAGTCGCAGATGAAATGGAAGCCTGGCTTTCAAAGCATAACTGCAGTATAGAAGACATTAAAGGGGCTGCCCATAGGGAAGAATCATTATGAACACCATTACCGATCAGAAACATATCATGCTGAGGGTTGAAGAAAAACAAGTTGAAAACCAAACATTTGCCACACTGTTTTTTAATTATGCCCTGCCCTTCAAACCCGGTCAGTTCATCATGGTCTGGATTCCGGGTATTGATGAAAAGCCCTATACCATTTCCTATCATTCAAAAGACCGGTTTGCCATCACCATTGAGGCAAAGGGGCTCTTTGCCCAAAAAGCCATTACCCTGGGAAAGGGCGATCTGATTGGAATCCGAGGACCTTTTGGTAACGGGTTTGATATTAAATCAGACGATACGGTTGCCGTTGTAGCCGGCGGTTGTGGTATGGCACCTTTGGCCACGCTGGCGGAAAAACTTGATAAAAATACCACCTTTATCCACGGAGCAAGGTCCAAAGAATATATCCTCTACCCGGACCGGTTTGATATTGAAAGATTATTTTGTACGGATGACGGAAGTTTCGGCCGAAAAGGATTTGTAACCGAACTCCTTGAAAATGAAAT
>JAGLFI010000269.1 GCA_023144585.1 Desulfobacula sp.
TGGACCTGCTGTGACAACAGAAACATTGACGGGTTTGTCTTCATCAAAATGCCGGGTTAAACTATCTGAAAGCTCATAAGAATCAGTTGGAAGATTTTTTGCTTCAAATAGTTTGATTTTGTTTTCAATCCCGTCAATGAAATGAATAGTATCTGTTTTTGCTTTACCGTCAACCTGTATCACATCAAATCCGGAAAATTTTTTATATGGCCCAGAATATCCGCCCACATTTGAATCAATAGGAGCGCCGGTTAAAGGCGAAATAGATGTCACAATACTTTTCCCGCCGCCGGGATATCCCGGAGTCCCACCCAAAGGGCCTGAAGAGATGCAAACGGCATTTTCCGGGTCATTCCATTTGGTGCTGCCTGAAACTGCGTTCCACATCAGCCAGAGATCATACCCCTTTCCACCGATAAATTTATTTTTTATTTTTTCTTCGATGGGATTGATGATGATATCTGTTGCATCAAGGTTAATGCGAAGGGATTGATCGGTATACCCTTTTTTTATTTCTGCTTTTTTATAGGATATGGCTTTTATTTCTTTAAGATTGATTTGTCCCATTTTATTACTCCTTAAACTAAAATAACCTTATTTTACTAATTTATGGTTCAATTTTATAAATTTTGTTTGCGGCTGTTTTTTTACGTCGTTTGATATCATGTTTTGGGATTTAAGTATATAAATTTACACGTAACAAATTAAAATTTTAAAATGGTTAAACCATTAGTATTATATTCACCGCTGGATGTCAACCAGCGCAAGCAAATATAAAATCGGGCTAAATAGGTAAAAAAACTTGACTTTTCGCACTATTCATAGTTAACCAGAGCAGTGAAAGAGTGTAAAATATTGAAAAAAAGGGTATATAAATGCTCATATTAGCAAATTTGTTTGAAGCCATAGCCGTTGTTTTGAATTATGCGCTGACTTTTTATATGTGGCTCGTTGTTGCCGGTGCGGTTTTGTCCTGGGTGAGTCCTGATCCTTACAATCCCATTGTGCGGTTTATAAATATGGCAACCGAGCCTGTTTTTTATCAAATCAGAAAGAGGCTTCCCGTGAATTTCGGGGGGCTTGATATATCTCCTATAATAGTGATTTTAGCTATTATTTTTCTTCAGACATTTGTTGTGAACAGTCTTCACGGGCTGGCTCGCACAATAGCATAATGAAAAAAGAGGTATTCTTATGGGTATAACACCACTGGTTGTTAAGCAAAAAGAGTTTACGACAAGATTCAGAGGGTTTGATGTTCAGGAAGTGGATTATTTTCTTGAAGATATGGCAAAAGAACTTCATAATTTGAATCATACCATTCAAAGCCTTCACGAAGAAAAGCATCGGATGAATCTGGAGAATCAGGGCTATAGAAAAAGAGAAAATTCTATGAAGAATGCGATGATCCAGGCCCAGAAAGTTCTTGATCAAATGAAAGAAAATGCTAAGAAATCTTCACAGGTGATCCTGGCTAATGCAGAAGTTGAAGCGGAAAAAATGTTAAACAGGGCCCATAAGCGGCTTTCACAGCTTCATAGTGATATTATTGAGCTGAAACGCCAACGGATTCAACTTGAAATGCAAATCAGTGCCGTACTTGAATCCCACTCAAAAATGCTTGATATGACAAAGGAAGAAAATAAGGCTGCGGACGAAACCGACTCTACCTTAAAATTTATAAAACAAGCATAATTTATACGCAACCATTAACTAAAAGGGTATGAAAAATGGCTGAAATTGATGCGTTTTTTAAGCTGATGCATGAGCAGGGCGCCTCCGACCTCCACCTATCCTCAGGCCAGCAGCCTGCATTAAGGCTTCATGGCGATATTGAACGTATAAAATATGATACCCTGACCAGTGATAAACTAAGGAAACTTTTATATGAAATAACCTCACAGGAGAAAATCAAGGTTTTTGAAGAGACCGGGGATGTGGATTTTGGTTATGAAATTCCGGGACTCGCCAGGTACAGGGCAAATTATTTTATGCAAAAAAGCGGTATCTCAGCAGTTTTCCGTGAGATCCCATCTGAAATACTGACAGCAGAACAGTTGGGACTTCCTTCTGTCATCTCACAACTGGCCGATCTTCCAAGGGGATTGGTTCTGGTCACGGGACCAACCGGTTCCGGTAAATCAACCACTTTAGCCGCTATTATAGATCAGGCCAACAGAACCAGAAAAGATCATATTATAACAGTAGAAGACCCCATCAAGTTTGTGCACAGAAGTCAGGGCTGTATTGTGAGCCACAGGGAGGTGAGCTTGCACACACAAACCTTTTCATCGACATTAAGAGGGGCCCTGCGTGAAGATCCCGATATTATCCTCGTGGGTGAATTAAGAGATCTTGAAACCATTTCTCTTGCCATAGAGGCAGCATCAACAGGCCATCTGGTATTTGGTACCCTGCATACCTCCAGTGCTGCTAAAACCGTTGATAGAATTATTGAAGTATTTCCCTCCACTGAACAGGCCCAGATACGAT
>JAGLFI010000027.1 GCA_023144585.1 Desulfobacula sp.
GAAGGTGCGGAACAATTGATTAAATCCGCAAAAGAATTCAAAGCCAAACCTCCGGGATCAGTTGATATCCATTATGATGAAACCGGTTTTTTCAGGTATGTCTATGAAGAAGAAAAAGGCGTTCTTGACGGACTCAAAGATTATATGAAAGATATGCCGGCCTATAATCCCAAATTTTTCAGGGTTGCCGAACCAAAAGCGCCAAGGTTCCCGGCAGAAGATCTTTACCGCCTCATACCGTATAACCAGAAACAGATTTATAATTTTAAAGAAATCATCGCCCGTCTTGTTGACGGCAGCGAACACATGGAGTTCAGACCGGACTACGGGCCGGAGATTTATACGGCTCTGGTCAAAATGGATGGTTATCTTGTGGGTATGATCGGCAACAACCAGGGATGGCTGGGCGAAGATTATCCCGAGTATGCGGATTACGGCGGAATCGGCGGCAAGCTTTATCGCCAGGGCCTGATCAAAATGAATGAATTTATCACCCTTTGCGGGCGGGATCTAATCCCTGTGATTTGGTTCCAGGATACTTCCGGTATTGATGTGGGTGATATTGCTGAAAAGGCAGAACTCCTTGGCCTTGGACAGTCCCTGATCTACTCCATCCAGCAGACAGACGTGCCAATGATGCTGATAACCTTAAGAAAGGGAACTGCAGCAGCTCATTATGTCATGGGTGGCCCAACCGCCAACCGTCACAATGCATTTACCCTGGGGATAGGAACCACTGAAATTTACGTCATGCACGGTGAAACAGCCGCCGCAGCCAGTTTTTCAAGAAGGCTTGTCAAAGAAAAAGATGCCGGACGTCCCCTTGAACTCATTATTGATAAAATGAATCAGCTGGCCAAGGAATACTATGATAATTCAAGACCGGCCTATTGTGCAAAATATGGCATGGTGGATGAAGTGGTGAAGATGAACGCGCTGCGTGATTATCTGAAAGCCTTTGCAGGCGCTTCATACCAGAATCCAAAATCCATCTGTCCCCAGCATCATATGATTACGCCAAGGATAATCAGGGGATAATCAAGAGGATAGGAAAGTTAAACCAATAATTTTACTTAGGAGGCCAACATGGCAGACCCTGAATTTATAAAAATTGAAAATAATGGTCAGGTTGTCAGGATCATTCTTGATCGACCCAAGCACAATGTCCTGGACATCCCCATGATGAACGAACTCAACACAGAGCTTGAAAAGATTGCGACAGATGATGAGCTCAAATGTGTTGTGATCACGGGTGAAGGCAGAAGCTTTTGTGCCGGCGTGGAAGTGGGAGACCATAAACCGGATAATGTAGATGCAATGGTTTCCACATTTAACCAGATTTTCGAGCTGATAAACATGATTGATATCTCCATTATTGCCGCTGTAAATGGTGCATGCCTGGGTGGCGGCATGGAAGTTGCCATTGCCTGCGATATCGTTATTGCATCTGAAAAAGCAATTCTGGGACAGCCTGAAATCAAACTGGGCTTTTTCCCACCCTATGCTGCGATAAGATTACCCGAACTTGTGGGACCGGCCAAGGCCATTGAAATTTTGACAACAGGACAAAATTATTCCGCCCAGGAATCCAAAGATCTCGGATTTGTATCAAAGGTTGCATCAGTGGATGATTTCCAGGCAGTGGTAGATGGTCAGGTGAAACAGATCTGTCATGCAAGTCCCTTGATTATCCGGCTCAATAAACGGGCGGTAAAACGCCATATTGGAACCAGTTTTTCTCAGGGCGTGGATCTGGTCAGTAACTATTTCCTTAATACCATGATGAAAACAGAAGATACTCTTGAGGGTATTGCAAGTTTTGAGGAAAAAAGAAGACCTGCCTGGAAAAATAAATAAGCAGTACCTGAATGAAAACCTGAAAATTACTTTGATTCTTACCATGGCAAGGGTTAATCACCCCTTGCCATGGTTTTTTCTTTTTCATATAAAATTTTTTCAAAGAGGCAATTATGGCAGAAAAACCAGCATTAATCATCATTGATATGGTAAAAGATTATTTTCAAGATGACAATCATTATCCCATAACCCCCCTGGCAAGAAAAATCATTCCTCCAACCAATACCCTGATACGGCAATTTCGTAAAAAAGGATTTCCCGTTATTTTTTCCACCGATGCTTTTAAAGAGGATGATTTTATTTTTAAAGGCAGGATGCATCCCCATGCCATCAGAGGAACAAAAGGTGCTGAAGTAGTGGAGGATCTGGACATGACACCCGAAGATCTCTGGCTTCCCAAACCAAGGTTTTCAGCTTTTTTTGACACCGGCCTTGAAAAAATACTTAAAGATCAACAAATTACCCTTTGCGCGGTTGCCGGAATTGCCACAAACTTCTGTGTCCTGACCACGGTCATGGATGCCCTGTGCCATGATTTCAAGGCTGTCCTTTTAGAAGACTGCTCTACCGCCTTTTCTGCGCAAATCCATGATCAATGCCTGGATATGTACAGGAGAAATCCTTTATACCCGCTTTTCAGAGTTATGACATCAGAAGAGCTTGCATCTGAATTATAAAAAAAAATTAGATATAAATACGTTGGTATCAAAGACAACTTTCATTCCATTTTCCCGCGAGCAGTTACGGTGGATCCCAAAACCTGAACAGGTTCACAGCTGAAATAAGCTCTAAATATTTTTAAAATGATCAGCGTCAGTTATAATACCCACCCATTAGGCCGCCGAGAATGCGGTGCGCTGGTCAGCACCGCATTAAAATCATAACACAAAAAATAGTTCCCAAATAAAATTTTATTTTTTATTCCTTATTTGGGAACTTTTCTCTTGACATTAAATAGGGAACATATTATTAGTAAGTTATGCATGTAATAGCCAGGCCTCAATTGATAAGATTTTACCAGCGGGAAGGATGCAAGGATGCTAAAGGTTCTATTGATGCATGGTGGCATGAAACAAAAAAGGCCAATTGGCAATCATGGACAGAAATAAAAGTGCAATATGGTTCAGCCAGTATTTTAAAGGATAA
Source organism: Desulfobacula sp. (assembly GCA_023144585.1). Lineage (GTDB taxonomy): Bacteria > Desulfobacterota > Desulfobacteria > Desulfobacterales > Desulfobacteraceae > Desulfobacula. Next base: position 3,004 of record JAGLFI010000027.1, read on the forward strand.
CCGTGTTGTATTTAATTTAGGAGGAAACAAATACCGCCTGGTAGTAAAAATTAACTTCCCAACACAAACAGTTTTTATACGGTTTGTGGGAACCCATAAGGAGTATGATAAAATTAATGCGGAGGAAATATAATGATTAATAAACTTATAAAAACAGAAAAAGACTATAACTTAGTTCTTTCCCGCATTGAGGACCTAATGGATGCCGAATCAAACACACCTGAAGCGGAAGAACTTGAACTACTTGCTACACTCGTTGAACTTTATGAAGATGAACATTATTCAATAGATTTGCCTGATCCTATAGATGCAATCAAATTCAGAATGGAACAGTTAGGAATCAATCAGCAAGGATTGGTGCCTTTTATTGGCAGCAGGAGCAAAGTATCAGAGGTGCTCAATAAAAAAAGGCCATTAACTCTATCAATGATGCGTTCTCTTCATCTGAATTTTGAAATACCCGCTGAAATTTTTCTACAAAAAGCAGGGGCTAATTTCCCCAAGGCTATACCCAATATTGAATGGCATCTCTTTCCATTGAAAGAGATGTCAAAAAGAGGATGGATTAATAAAATAACAAATTTAAAAGATTCAGCTGAAGAGAGTATGCGTGGTTTTATTAATGCCTGCTGTCCAAGTGGAGAAAAGATTGAAGCATGTTTTAGAGAAAATTTTGGTAACCGAATTAATGCCAGAACAGATACCTATGCACTCAATGCTTGGTGTATGAGAATCATGGCCCTTGCCCAGAAGAACAAAATTCAAAGAAAGTTTAATCATGAAAACTTCACATCGGACAGTCTAAAAGAAATTGCCAAGTTAAGTTTTTTTGAAAAAGGCCCACTTCTTGCCCGAGAATTTCTGGAAAAACATGGAATTCATCTTATCATCGAACGTCATCTTTCAAAAACATATTTAGATGGCGCTGCACTATTCCTTGAAGACTCAATACCTGTTGTAGGATTAACTCTTAGATATGACAGGATTGACAATTTTTGGTTTTGCCTTCTTCATGAATTGGCCCATATTGTATTGCATATTGGGAAAGAAAATAAAAACCTATTTGTAGATGATATGGATGTAAGGATTCCTGGCAAAGGAAAGCAAAATGATATTGAAAACGAAGCAGATAGTCTTGCTATGGAATCTTTAATACCAAATGACACATGGTCTTCATCTGTTGCAAAATTAAATCCTACAAAAAAAAACGTACTTGAGTTATCTGATAATCTTAAGATTCATCCAGCTTGTGTTGCTGGCCGAATTCAATTTGAACAAAATAACTTTAAATTGCTATCTAAATTGGTAAGGGAAAATAAAATTCGAAATTTTTTTGAGGTCTGATTTTTTAAAAGAATATCTTCAAACAGATAGAAACTTTTATGATTGGCAAGAATACATAACTTGCTACACTCTCCCAGAAATCACGTGCTATTTCTTTAATGGTTTTAATCAGGTCTTTACTGATACGGGTACTTTTAGGTTCAGTCGGCACAAAAGCAAACGGCTGAATTTCGCCGCCGCTCTTAAGCGCAAATCCCATGGAACACATATCATATAGCGGCAGCAACCTGAACACTCCCCCCTCTATTGACAGGCTCAGATTACCTAAATGTATATCCATATTGTTGATAAGACGGCCAAAATACCATAAAGATTCTGCAGTAAAAACATCCTGCTCACTAATCATTTTTTTTCTGAACAGTGTATTCAAGACTTGTGGCCAATTGTTACCTAATCCAGTAAACTCAGCATCAATAGACTGAAGTGAAATCATTGACTTTCTTCCATATTATTCGGATCTGTCAAATCGCCGGGTCTCCCAAAAGAGTCTTTCTCTCATTTCGATAAGCATGGCTTTTTTTAAACGTTGTCCCGGATTATCTTTGCTGAGGGGGCGATGACGGTTTTCTCAACCAAAGAACATATATTATCAATAAAATAAAGAACCAGACAATAAAGGTGATGGGGAACCCGGAAAAGGTGTCTATAAAAACTGTATTTTCAATATCTTCTGAAGTAAGACCCTGTTTTTTAATTTTTAAGAGAAGAGCATAGAGAATACCCAAGACACCATAGGAAATGTTATAGGCAAGGCCTTTAAAGCTTAAGACGGTTGCTCTCTGGTTCGAGGATGTGATCTGGTTGATATAAAAGCTGACAAAGAAACCAGTAAAGTACATGGCGCTGAAAGTAATCAAAGCAGGGATTAAGCCGGTATAAGGCCAGAAAAAACTCATGGTGATAAGGCCTGTTGCGGTTAAAAAGGTTGTAATCCAGAGGGCATGGGAGGGGGAATGGTTTTCTGCAATCTTTTTGGCTATTTTGGGAATCACAAGTCCGAACATGGCAACAAAAGATCCAATGATGCCAAAAGTGGATTCAGGCAGTTCAATCATCCTGTAGTACTGGCTGGACAGGGTGATGACCATTCTGATAATACCGTCAAACAGCATGCCGAAAAGTATGACTGACAGGGCAAAGGGGGTTTTAAAAATCCAGAGGCCTGCCTTAAGTGTCAGACTGAAGGCCTGACGGACCTGTTTTGTTTTTATGTCAGCCGCTGCCGGACCGGAATCCGGATCTTCCATTTTTAAAGTTGTGATAAAGGCGCAGATTGCCAGGATAAAGGTAAGGTATAAGGGAAACCGCATGGTGGTTTCCTGGGTAAAGGATATGGTGAGGTCGAAAAATCGGCAAATTCTTTCAAGCAGAATGGGATCATAAATGGCGGCACCCACACTCATGGCAATAATAAATCCGATGGATTGAAACCGCATTAAGACTTCCAGCACTCTGCCCCACTGGTCAGGGTCTCCTTGTGTGGTCAGGGAATCATAGGCAATGGCTTCATCGGCCCCGCTGGCAGCAGCTTCTGCAAGGCCGCTTAAAACACGATTGACCAGGAAAACAAAAAAAATAATGGAAGGATTGGTTTTGGGGATAAAACTGATGATGCCGATCTCAATCATCATGATGGATGTGGCAAAAACCAGCAGTCGTTTTCTTCCAATGATATCGGCAAGGGCACCGGAAGGAACTTCGGCAAGGACGATGGTGGCGGCCCAGACAGCATTGAGGATGGAAAACTGGGCCACGGTCAGACCGAAATCAAGGAACAGGATGGTAAAGACCGGGTAGTAGAACCTTGAATTCAAAAAGACCTTAAATGCAATAAACAACCGGATATTTGGGATGGAAAATGTCGGTGTCAATGGTGGTTCATTCTTTGGATATCAGGGTTTTTAAAACATCTTCTTTGCCGATGATGCCGACAAGTTTTTTGCCGTCTACCACGGGTAAGGTGTGAAAATGTTTTTCCACCATAAGGCTTGCAATTTCAGATACAGGGGCTTCTGACGTTACGGTAACCGGGTCTTTGACCATGGCCTGTTCAACGCTTGTGGCTGATAATTTCTTAAAACTGGCTTCCATTTTTTTGGACGATGACAAAGGGATAATACTGTCAAGAATGGTGAAAATAGGGGGAATGGGCATTTCTTTCTGCTGGAAGATCAGATCGCTCTGGCAGAGGATGCCCACCAGTTCTTCTTTGTCATTCACCACCGGGACCCCGTTGATATGATTATCTAAAAGGATTTTTACAGCTCTGGATATCTCTGTATCCGGGGTGACAGTGATAATATTGGTTTCCATTATATCCTTGGCATTGCTCATGACGTCCTCCTTATGAATGAACGGTTTTTAAAATTTATTTCGTTCACAGGCGGTGTGTGCTTCATTTATTCAATATACACGAATACCGGTTTCAGGTAAAGCCATAAACTTGTGGAATCCTGACAGGCTGAAGGGTTTGTTAGTGGGAATGAGCATGTTTTGCGACCTGCTTCATGTTGAATAGACCATTGTAAGCAATGAGCGTGGTCAGAATCAGGGCTGAAACCAATTGGACAGGATAGGGGATGATTTCAGAAGCCTGCCCGACGACCGCACTTGCCTGTACACCGGATACGGTATAGATCCAGTCAATAAAAAAGCCCATGGCAAGAGAGCATATAGAAATCATGGACAGGTATATGACAAGCGCCTTTGTATTGAATATGTTTTTAACAATATTTATGGTTGCTGCATTGGTTGCGGGTCCGGCCAGTAAAAATACCAGTGCAGCCCCGGGGTTCAGGCCCTTGAGTATCAAGGCGGCGGCAATGGGTGTGGAGGATGTGGCACAGACATACATGGGGATTCCTGCTGCCAGCATCATCAGCATGGATAAAAACTGGTGATCATTGGCCCAGGCTGTCAGATCGTCCGGGAAAAAGAATGTTATTATACCGGCAATGAAGATTCCGATAATAAAGGGTTTTGCAATATCTGTCAGCAATTCTCCATAAGCATATTTAAGGCCATTCATCAGTCTTACAGACAGTGTTTCATTTTTTTGCGGTGCAACTGCACAGCTGTTTGCTGCACATCCTCAACCACCGGTCTCTTTTACTATCTTTTTTTTATCGAGTGCATCATCGGTTCCAAAAAAGTTCTGGACAATTCCGGTGGAAATAGCTGTAATAAATCCTGCAACCGGGCGGATAATCGTCATGATCGGGTCCAGCATGGCCCATGAGATGGCGATGGAGTCCACCCCGGACTCGGGTGTGGCAATCATGAAGGAAAGAGCCGCCCCGTTATTGGCCCCTTGTTTTTTTAACCCTGCGGCAACCGGGACGACGCCACAGGAGCACAAGGGGATGGGTATCCCAAAGAGAGCAGACAATATGACAGGGCGAACCTTGCCGGTGCCCAGATATTGTTTTATTTTATCAGCCTTGAAAAAAACATAGAGAATGCCGGCTATAAAAAAACCAAACAGCATGTAGATTGCAACATCCAGATAAATATACCAGGATTCTTTTAATATTTCATATACAATAGTCATTATTGAATTGTCCTTAATTTCAATGTTTCACATGGTTAAGACTCATATTGATCAAAGAAACAACATGGTCATCATCAATAGAGTAATAAATAATTTTACCTTCTCTGCGGTTCTTTACAATCTTCAATGTCCTTAATATTCGAAGCTGATGGGATATAGCGGAATCCGTCTGGTTGCAGATAACGGCAATGTCGCAGACACAATGTTCCTGGTTTAAAAGGGCAAGAACGATTTTAAGCCTGGACGGATCACTCAATGCCTTGAAAATGTCCGCCATTTGACTGATATCTTCCAGTTGCGGAAGGGTTTTAAAGGTCTCTTTTACTTTTTTTTCATTAATACATTTAACCGAACATATATCCATTTAACACCTCTTCATTTGAACAGTTGTTCATATATTAATTCGTTTATTATTCTTTGTCAATTAAAAAAAGAGCTTTTTTAAAGAGATATTTTTGGGGATCAGTCCGGCAGTATTTTATCCATTACTTTTTTTGCATCCAGGACAGCCGTATAGATCAGGTTTGAATGTTTTTTTTCTTTGATGATTCCATCTGAACCGATTTCCATATAGGACGGACTGATGGCACCGCCAATGGCATAGATGCCGCTCCTATTGGTTTCAAAGTGATGGGAAAGCATGAGCAGGCGCTCCCCCTCTTTGGCAATTTTACAGATGGCTCCGGTACAGGTAATCTGTTGAAGATTTAATGCGTCAAAAATGGCAGAAGGGCCATGGGTACCGATACAGGCAATAACGTTTTTCATGGGAAAACTCATTCCCTGGTAAATGTATAAATCGTCGCTAAAACTTGAAGTTGTTGTCTGGTGGATATAAAGCCTGTCAATCCCGTTTGCATCAACCTCACCGATTTTGGGTACGGCTTTTTGCAAAATTTTAATGTGCCCGCCCAAAAGAATCTCTTCCCCCAGATCCCGTGCCGTATCCTTGTTAATCTCAAATTTTTCATTCAGGTGGGCCCAATAGACTGATGTAGCCTCATCTTTGGCTTCCCGTTTGATCTTGGATAAAGAGGAGACAACGTCTGCTGCTGCATTGCCGCCGCCGATGACCAGAACATTAATGCCGATATAATCTTCACCGTTTTCAATGTTTCTGGCAACGGTTTTAGCTTCGCCGTAAATTCCCAGATCATTGGGAATGTTGCTGCCAAAGGCAAGGATGATGTTTTCGGTGAAATAAGATCCTTTATCGGTTTTAACAATATAATCTGGAAACTCTCCGCTGATTTCTTTAAATTCTTCATTTAAATGGATTTTGAGATCATTTTGCGTCACAACAGTTTGAGCCTGTTTAACATATTCTTCAACCGGTATCTTTTCATCCGGCGGTTTGATTTCCAGGACAGGAAAAGGGTCTGGATAGCTTTTGGGTATGGTCGGATATACTTTTTTCCCTTTGGGATAGGTGTCAGTAATCCCCTGCATCGTATGGCTTCCTTTTTCAAGGATGATGAAGGATTTTGAATGTTTTTTGGCCAGTAATCCGGCAGCAAGTCCGCCCGGGCCTGACCCGATAATGACCATATCAAGTTTTGCAGGCATAAAAACCGCCTCCTTAAGAGAATTTATTGAATTATTTCACTTTAAGTTATCATTGAAGTTTCCCATTTTTTATCAGAGATATAGCCGAAGCTGACCAAATTTATCTCCAAGGTATATACAAAAACATACTATAAAATCAATTGGTTAAGCAAAGAAAATTTGTTTTTGCAACCCATTGATTTTATTGGATATTTTTAAACCAAATTTTTATTACTATTGCTATTTTTACAATAAAAACAACAGGTTATTATTGAATGCGAGACCCAATTATGGT
>JAGLFI010000270.1 GCA_023144585.1 Desulfobacula sp.
CATGCCATACATGAAGGCACGACCGGTATCCAGGGTATGGATCTTCTGGGAAGAAAAATTGTGATGAAAAACGGCAAGGCCGGTCTGCTTTTTTTAGAAGAGGTAACGCTGACTATAAGAGCAGCGACGGGAATCGTGGGGCTTGAATTTTTTGCTCAGGAATTGGACCGGACAATGAAACAGCTTGAAAAGGTGGTCGGTTTCCTTTTTAATGTTGTTGGAGAAAAAGGGATTGATATTTATCTTTCTGATGCAAGTCTTTTTCTTGAATTTTACAGTTTGATTGTTATCTCATGGCAATGGCTGATCCAGGGAATTGCGGCACAAAAAGCTTTATCAGAAAACTGCTCCAAAAAAGATAAGAATTTTTATAACGGCAAAGTTTTTACAATGAATTATTTTTTCAGATATGAATTGCCAAAAACCTATGGATTAGCTTCAAGGCTGATGGACAAAGATAATCTTACCGTTAATATGAATACAGAATATTTCAAAGATTAAAAAAAAGGAATTTTTAATGGATAAAATCATATACAAACAAAAAGATAAAATAGGCTATCTTACATTGAACAGGCCGGATAAATACAATGCTTTTGATAAAGAAATGCTGTGTGAATTTGAAGAATTCATCACAGCAAGAATATATGACAACACTGTCTCGGTTATAATTCTTGACGGGGGGGATGCTAAAGGCTTTTGTGCAGGACTTGACATGCAGACACTGGGTCCTGAAATTTTTGCTATGCAGCCCGCCGACGCCTATAATGCACAGGCCAGATTGTCAAGAATGATGTTGGGCTTAAGAAGAATTCCACAACCAATTATTTGCTGTGTCCATGGGGCTGCTGCCGGAATTGGGTTTTCTTTGGCAATGGCGTCTGATATTCGTATTCTGGCTGAAGATGCAAAATTCAGTGCAGCTTACATAAACATTGGCTTAGGCGGTGCAGATATGGCCTCCTCTTATTTTCTTCCCCGGCTTATTGGGTCTGGGCGAGCCAATGAATTTCTTTTAACCGGGAACTGGCTTACTGCAAAAGAGGCGATGGATCTGGGATTCGCCAGCAGGATAGTTCCAAAAGAAAAAATAATTGAAACCGCAACTGAGCTTGCAAAGGTTATGGCAGGTAAAAATCCTCTGGGACTTAGAATGACCAAAGAAGCGATTAATATTAATATTGATGCCGGCGGACTTGAAGCATGCCTTCAAATAGAAGACAGGAATCAGATGATGCTGGCCTTTGGCATGCATGTTAACCAAGAAAAAAAAGAATAGCTTTCAGGAGATCTGTCAGACCACAAGAACAGAACAGGAAGCCTGACTGATGACACGATCAGTTGTAGAACCAACCAGAAACTGTTCCAAAAGGCTGTAGCCGTGAACCCCAAGTACAATCATATCCACTTTTTTTTGCTCGGCAAAGTTGATCAGTTCCTTATAAGGCTGACCTTCGAGCTGGATAGTAACAGGTGTACACCAGTTACTACTCTCTTCAGGAACCATGGAAGAAAGCTGCTTTTCAAGGCGGCTTGATAGATTGCTTTTTTCTTTCTCATCCCCAGTCGTTGCGTCCTTCTGCAGATCCAGATATTCAGACCGGGCCCATCTGGTATAGTCACCTCCCTGAATTTCCATATAGTCTGAGGCTGATAATCTGGTATGTTCTGCTGGTCTGATAACATGGGCAAGGTAAAGCTGTGTCTGGAATTCCTGGGCCAGGCTCAGGGCATAGTCAAAAGCAAGTTGGGAATCCGGGGAAAAATCGCATCCCACAAGAATACGGTCCAGTTTTATCTTCTCTTCAACCGGAGAAGCCAAATGGTTTTCCCGTGCATGCAGAACCAGAAGCGGGCATGTTAGAATTTTTATCAACCTGTCCGTGACAGAGCCGATCAAAAATCGTTTTATGCCTGATCCGCCGTGGGTGGCGGCAATGACCATATCAACATTGTTTTCACGGGCCGTTTCATTGATCTCATCTGCCGCATGCCCTGATGAGACGATTATTTTACATTCTATATCAAACTCTGCTGCTATTTTCTCAAGCCTATCCTTGGCATACCGGATGCGGTCACTCTCCATGTCAGTGTAGATAAAATAGGAGTGTCCAAGACTTGAAACCATCACTGCTCCCGATACGATATGGCATAGACAAAGTGTTGATCCAAACTCTGAAGCTAGTGATTTGCCATAGGAGAGGATAATATTTGTAAAGTCTGAAAAATCAATGGCACACATTATTTTTTGGGGTTTTATCCTCATGATTCTCCTCCTTTTTAAAAGTATTGTCTGGTTAGAGAAATAAGGTTTGTGCTTTTCATATATCGTTTATACTGAAACAGAGAGGGCTGAAGAACAAGAAATCCGTATGTTTGAAAAGGAATACAAATATCACATCAGTGAGGCTGTATTATAATATTTTTACACAAGGGGCGTCAAGTGCATTATAGAGATAACAGCAATTCTCGGTGACTATTT
>JAGLFI010000271.1 GCA_023144585.1 Desulfobacula sp.
TTTTTTCATCATTTTCATCATCATTTTCATCATTGTTTTCAGCCAGATTCCAGCCTATTGCCAAACAACATACTCTCTTTATGAGTTGACACAACTTGCAAATATTCATAGTGAAACAATTAAGATTGCTCAGGATGATCTATATATCGCTCAACAGGATAAGGCCAGAGCATTGTCTGTTTTAATACCCCGAGCCACGGCCTTTGGCAGTATAAATGAATTTAAAAATGAAAATATTATGGCTCCCGATACCCTGGGACTGGGTGTTAAACTGACACAGTCCTTTACACTGAATGGAAAAGAGCTGATTGCTCTGGATGTGACAAAAAAATTCATTGAAAGCAAAGAATTTTCCCTTGAAAGTATTCGTTCCCAGTATTTATTACAGGTTGCCCAGGCCTATTTCAATATATTAAGTGCACAAAGATTTTTTGAAATCGCACAATCAGATGTTAAACGTCTTGGAATTCACAAAGATTCAGTAAAAGAGCATCTAAGTGTGGGGAATGTAACCAAAACCGATTTATACAGGGCAGAAGCTGAATTGTCTAAATCTTTGACAGAACAGGTAATTGCAGAGAACAGAATATTGCAAACCAAAGCAGCCTTGCAAAACCTTGTAGAGATTGAGGATGAATTCACTCTTCCCAAAGAAGATATTGAGGGTATTGAAAATTATGAATGTACGCTGGAAGATATTCAAACCTATGCATTGGAAAATAGACCGGAAATAAAAGAAGCAAAAAAGAATCTTGAGATCGCCGGAAAAACCATAAAGTTTAAAAAAAGCGACTATTGGCCCACACTTTCACTTGAGGCAGGATATAAAGAGACAGATATCAACTATGAGTCTGTAAATTATGATACTGAAGACGCCTATCTTAAAGGGGAGCTTGTCTTTACATTATATGATGGTGGTTTAAGAAAAGCCGAAATCAGGCAGGCATTTGCAGAACAAAGAAAGACAGAGAATAATTTACTTCTACAGAAAAAAAAGATTATTCTTGATTCAAAAACTGCCTTTTTGACTTACCAAACAGCAAAAAGTGCATTACAAAATTTGCAGCATGAGCTGAAATCTGCCGAGGAAAACTTCACTGCAGTTCAAATGCAGTTTAAATACGGCATGGCAAACACTATTGATATGATGGATGCAAACACTTTACTGGTTACTGCCCAGAGAAGAATTTTAGATGCCAAATATACTTACTACATTGCTGTGCTTGGTATTCTTTACACAAAAGGAGAATTAACAGCGCTTCTTTTAGAGCAGGCCTGATAATGCATCCGTAATGTTTTGGGTGTGTGAAGCTTGTTGACTTAAGCAAATCGATAAAATATTCTTAAACCATAACACTTAAACTTGGTATGAATGCGTTTTAAAAGGAGAATTACATGTATGAAATAATTGCAGATCCTAAAGACTATCAAATTGATCATCTTATCAACGAAACCGGTAATGCAAATATTGATATTTTCAAAGAAGAGCGAGATAAATGGGCGGATGAGATTGTAAATTTCAGTGAAAAATTGTCTGAGTTTGCAAAAAAATCTAAAGAGCTGGCAAAACTTTTATCCGGTACGGAGAAGATTTCCGCAACCCCTGCTTCATTGAAAACTTTGAAAGTTCAATTATTTTTGATTAATGACGCCTTAACGACAGCACTTGAAATTGCAGATAAACTTGAATCTGATATTGTAAAAAAATAAAATCTGTCAGATTAAGGTTTTTTGACGCAGCAAATGGTCTGTGAGTACAATTGCCATCATGGCCTCACAGACCTTATTAATTCTTGGGATGGCACAAATATCATGGCGGCCTTTAGTTGAAATTTGGGCTGATTGACCATTTTCATCAATCGTCCGTTGTGTTTTCAGGATCGAAGGTATGGGTTTGACATGAACTCTTGCTATAATATCATCCCCGTTTGAGATTCCTGCCAGAATGCCCCCTGAATTGTTTGTTTGAAATCCATCCGAAAAAATTTGATCATTATTCTCAAAGCCTGTCATTTGAGACACCAAAGTCCCTGCACCAATTTCAACAGCTTTGACGGCTCCAATACTCATCAAAGCCTTGGCAATATCGGCATCAAGCTTGTCAAAAACCGGTTCTCCTAAACCTGCCGGTACATTTGATGCAATAATCTCAACAATGCCTCCCAAAGAGTCACCTTCTTTTTTCACCTCTTTGATTCTTTTTTCCATTTTGCGGCCAGCCTTTAAATCAGGACATTGTAAAGTATTTTTTTCTTTTTCAGATAGATCATCAATATGAATAGCCCGGATACCGCCAAGTTCCAGTGTATAGGTTTTGATTTTAATCTTGTGCCGGTCAAGTACCACTTGAGCAATGGCTCCTGCAGCTACCCTTGCAGCTGTCTCTCTTGCAGAGGCTCTTCCACCGCCCCTGTAATCTCTGATGCCGTATTTGGCCTGATAGGTATAATCACCATGCCCCGGTCT
>JAGLFI010000272.1 GCA_023144585.1 Desulfobacula sp.
CCTGATTTTTACTGGGAAAGAACAGACAAAGCAGATCAAATAAAGGATATGGCCGGATTATAGTCCATTTCCTGAAGGTTTTTAGTGCTTTTAAAAAGGCCGGTTAAACTTAAAAATTTAAGTTTAACCGGCCTTTTTTGTTGACATTAAAAATAGATTCTTGTATTTTGGATAGAAAACAACATATCAACATATTGTGATATGTTGATCGTTCAATAAATTTAACAAGGAGTTTTAAAATGACAGAATCAAGTAAAGACCCTTCTTATATCGATCTTGATCTTAGCCTGAAATATAAGGTCAAGGATATCGCCCTTGCAGAAGAGGGACATAAAGACATGCAGCTTTCAGAAAAAGAGATGCCGGGGCTGATGGCCATCAGGAAAAAATATGGTTCCCAAAAACCCTTTAAGGATTTAAAAATCATGGGCAGTCTTCATATGACCATTCAGACGGCCATGCTCATCGATACCCTTTATGAACTGGGAGCTGATATCCGGTGGGCATCCTGCAATATCTTCTCTACCCAGGATCATGCTGCGGCAGCCATTGCCCAAAAAGGATCTGCAGCAGTATTTGCATGGAAAGGCGAAACCCTTGAGGAATTCTGGTGGTGTACGGAACAGGCATTGATCTGGCCGGATGGTTCAGGACCCGATCTGATTGTTGATGATGGAGGGGATGCAACCCTTTATGTCCACCAGGGTGTGAAAGTGGAAAAAGATCCATCTTTGCTTGATAGTAAAACAAATAGTATAGATGAAAAATGCTTGATGGATAGGTTGAGGGTAAGCTTTCAGGAAGATTCAAACAAATGGACCCATATTGCTAAAAAGATCCGGGGGGTTTCAGAAGAGACAACAACCGGTGTTCACAGGCTGTATCAGCTTGCCGAAAGAAATGAGCTGCTTTTCCCGGCCATCAATGTCAATGATTCCGTGACCAAATCTAAATTTGATAATCTTTACGGCTGTCGGGAATCCCTTGCAGACGGGATCAAAAGAGCAACCGATATCATGCTGGCTGGTAAAACTATTATTGTGGCCGGATATGGTGATGTGGGTAAAGGGTGTGCTGCATCCATGAAAGGATATGGCGCCATTGTATGGGTAACTGAAATTGACCCGATTTGCGCTCTCCAGGCCGCCATGGAAGGTTACAGGGTAGTGACAATGGAAGAAGCTGTTCCCCATGGAGATATTTTTGTAACAGCCACCGGGAATTATCATGTTATCAAAGGTGAACACATTGAATTAATGAAGGATGAAGCCATTATCTGTAACATCGGACATTTTGATAATGAAATAGAAATGAGTTATCTGGATAACCATCCAAAGGCAGTGAAAATAAATATTAAGCCCCAGGTGGATAAGTGGACTCTAGAATCCGGTCGGTCCGTTATCGTTCTTGCTGAAGGAAGACTTGTGAACCTGGGTTGTGCAACCGGACATCCAAGCTTTGTGATGAGCAATAGTTTTTCAAATCAGACCCTGGCCCAGATCAAACTGGCCAAAGAAGATCTTGAAATCAAGGTCTATACACTGCCCAAGGAACTTGATGAGGAAGTGGCAAGATTTCATTTGAAAAATCTTTCCGTAACCCTGACCCAGATGACCAAGGAGCAGTCGGATTATCTTGGGATTCCCATCAACGGCCCGTTTAAAACAGATAATTACAAGTATTAATTCTTTTTTTTTTGCCTGTGGATAAAGTGCAGAAACTTTCATCCACAGACAAGGCATCGATCGGGTGCTTAAACGGTTCAAAATTTTGAACCGGCTATCATTAATTATTTATCTTGTTATTTTAATCGGTTAGATTTTTTTTAAAAAAAATGAAATTCATAATGGTTCAAAATTTTGAACTTTTGATGCCTGGGAAAGCGAATGAAAGTTTTGCAATTTGTAAAAAATAAAAGAAATAATTCATTGAGATAGTGGATTAATAATCATTTCGCAGTTTAATGGAATTTAATCAAAGGAGATGGCACGGGAATTGCTTTATAAATATTTAACAACGATTAATTTTTTCATCTTTTTTTCCTTTTCTGAAAAAGGCTGCTTTCAAAAGAAGCAGCCTTTTTCAGTTTTAAAGCCAGGTGAAAGTGCTCAATTAAGATTGGGTCTATTCTTTGATTAGCTTGATGATGTCATTGTTATCCGGGAATCGTTTTGTCTGATATTTTGAATAGATGGTCTTTTCATCCACAATAATGTCATAAATGCCTTCTGAACCCGGGATCAATTTGGGCGTTATGCCAAATTCCTTTTTTATCATTTCTGCCAGACCGGCAGCCCTTGGTTTATAGTTTCAGACCGAACAATAAGTGATTGTGATATCCATGTGTTTTCCTTTCATTAGTTTTTTTTCGTATCACCGGTAATGAAATTTTTTATTTTTTTCAGATAGGGAATTAATACAATAAGAACAATGGCAGCAAACAGATACTGGATCATGTGAAA
>JAGLFI010000273.1 GCA_023144585.1 Desulfobacula sp.
TTCTGTTCTATGGTTTTATACCCTGCAATACCCGGCAGAAAGGATTTTCTCCCCCCGGTATATCCGGCAAAATAATGGGGTTCCACAGAAGAAATAATAATAATCTTATCTGCCTCAACACCGGCCTTGTTGACATACATCTCAGTGCCGTTGGTAGATTTACCCAGAAAAACCATATCTTCTTCAACCCTGGCATCATGAACTATAATTTTGTCTTTTATCTGTTCATAAAAAAAGCCGAAAATCTGCAAATATTCTTCCTGGGACGGCCCCCTGTGGGCACCTGTTGCAATAATGAAATTAAAATCAATCTGTTTTAAGTCATCAAAAATAAACTCAAGAATTTTCTGGGTGGGAGTGGGTCTTGTAGCATCGTTGACAATAACAAGCACCTTTTTTGCATCACTTAAAAATTCTTTAAAACTTTTACTGTTGATGGGATTATTGATAGCAGTTTTTATATTTTCATCTTCATCACCGATTTGAACATCATTGGCTTCTATAAAGCTCACTTTAACATCGTCACCAATAACGGCTGACATGGAACCTTCTTTCCCATAGGGAACATCAATCTTCATAAAGCCACTCCTTTAGCGTATTGGGCCCATTTTATTGAGTTTATCCACAAAGGTATCGATTTCAGCCTGGAATAATGACTTATCCCCGGCTGGGATCTGGACGAGTTGGACCCTTTCAGGATTAATATCAATACCTTTAAATGTGTTGTGAAGGCTGGCAACTATTTTTTTTGCCCTGAGGTTTCCATCATGCTGGCAGTCCCCGTCAGGACAGACGGCCGCCATAACACCCCAGGCATTATGAAGAAAAGGCGCCATCAATAAATGTTCTTCAAGTCGCCCGCCGCACATGTTCACCAGGATTTCATACTCCTTGTCCGCTGTTTCGGATTCAGGTAGAACAGATGCCTGAAGTTCGGGATAGTAAGACCAGTTGCAGGCAAAAATAATGGCTTTGGAGGATTCGTGGGTCGATAAAAAAGTTAAGGCCCTTTCAATAAGATCATCCTTGGCGGTTCCAAAATGATTTTCAATTTTAGCTGCGCCTGCGGGACAGACCTCAATGCAGATACCGCAGGCCTGGCATTTGGTTGGATCCGTGGCAATCCCTTTTCCGTCATAGAATCTGGCTTCATGGGGGCAGGCCCCCACACAAAGTAGACAGCGGGCACAAAATAGTTCTGTTATAGAGGTTGTTCCAGGGCCTTTCAGTCCCATCGCAACAAGGTCTTTTCGAGCATCCGTAAAAATTTCAGTCAGTGGAACTCCTGAGGAACAGGCAGCCTCACATCGTTTACAATAAAAGCATGAGAACATTTTATCGGCTACCGATTTTGATGGTTCAATCTGTCCTGCCAACAGTCCGAAAGCGGTAACGATTTTTGCTCTTGGTGCGTCAGATTCCCAGCCTGTGTGATGGAACATTGGACAATGTTCAAAACAGTATCCGCACCTGATACAATTTGCCAGTGTGTCTTGCCATTTTTCAAGATGTTTGAATTTTTTTATTTCATTTCCCATGTAAATAACCTTTAATTTAGCTGTTCACAGAATATCTCAAGTCAGTTGCGGTCACCCAGTTTTCAGGTGCCTGCATGAGCTTTCCCGGGTTTAGAATATTGTTAGGATCCAGTGTTTTTTTAATACTGTTTAAAACATTCAATGAATCTGATTTCTCAATTTTAAATGATTCGGCCTTGGACAGTCCAATGCCATGCTCTGCACTGGTGGTTCCATTAACAGACCGGACATAGTCATAGACCTCTGTGATTGCTTTTTTAGCAGATGCCCACTGGTCTTTTCTTTTGGTATCCATTAAAATTTTGGTATGCATACATCCTGAACCGCAATGACCGTAGGCGGTCATGACAAGATCATTCTTTTTGGCTATTTTATGTATTGTATCTGCCATTTCTCCCATTTTCGAATAGGGAACCGCCATATCATCGGCAAGGGCTGTGCTGGCGAGATTGTCATCATATTTTGAGAGCGCGGGGAAAAGTTTTTTCCGACCCATAAAAATTTTTTCTCTTTCCTTGGGGTCATAGCTGGCATGGATATCCTGGCCGTTGTGCTTCACACATATTTTTTCCATTTTATTGATTTCATAATCAACCGCTTCTCTCACCATACCGTCTGCTTCAAAAATCAATGCGGCAGCAACTTCTTTAAGTCCGAGATCCATGGTTTTGTTCACGGCTTTAATGGCAACAGAGTCTACCAGTTCCAGCATGGAAGGAGTTGCACCCGATGCCATAATAGACCCAATGGCCTTTCCCGCATCATTAAGGGAGTCAAAATTGGCCACCCCCATGCATCTGAATTCCGGGATGGGAACAAAGCTTAAGGTGGCTTCAACCACAATGCCAAGTGTACCTTCAGATCCCACCATGAGTTTATGAAGTTGGTAACCCGAGGCTTCAACCCTTG
>JAGLFI010000274.1 GCA_023144585.1 Desulfobacula sp.
GCTTTCCTGTTATTGTGAACTTTTCGGATAAAATGCTTTAACATTGCCTCGGTGACCTCAAAATCTGCAATCACGCCATCCCTCATGGGCCTTATAGCAGTAATATTACCGGGTGTACGACCCAGCATTCTTTTTGCTTCAGCGCCAACTGCAAGCACTCTATTTTTTGCTCCATCTGTTCTAACGGCAACCACTGAAGGCTCACTCAATACAATTCCTTTTCCCTTAACATAAATAAGTGTATTTGCAGTCCCAAGGTCAATGGCCAGATCGTTGGAAAACGCTCCAAGCAAAGAGTCTGTTATAAAGTTCATTTTACCTCTTCCAAGAAAAATTTCTATAAATTGTATTTAAACACAAAAGATTTCATTAAATGTTATTTGCTAACAGAGTTAACTATTTTTTTCAAGTCCAAAAAGCCTTAACCTACAATATTTATAATAATTGTGTGTAGATTAAATCATGTATCTGAGGACGAAATTTTTTTAACCCCTCATTAAATCTTAACGGGTGTACCCTGTTGGTTAAAAAAATAATTATAATAGATGTCTCAGGATCAATCCAGAAAGAAGTACCTGTAAATCCAAGATGGCCCACTGATGAGGATGAAAAAAATTGTCCTGAAGAAGAATTCTTTCTTAAAGGAGTGTCAAATCCTGCTACCATATCATGTTGATTTTTCTTTTGCATAAAAGATTTTATAATATTGGGAGCCAGGAGTTTTGTTGGTTTATCCTGTAATGCATTCAGTATTTCACAGCAAAGTTTATATATGGAGATCGCATCGCCGAAAAGACCGGCATGGCCTTCTATTCCTCCAACTGACCAGGCATTATCATCATCAACTTCACCCAAAAGCTTCTTTTCCCTCCAGGGGCAAATTTGTGTGGCCACTATTTTTTTCTGATACTGGTTTAGTTTTACTTTTTTCAGATCAATATCTATGAAAAATAAATTATCAATTTCAAGGGGTGAGTAAATTTGTTCTGAAACAAATAGATCCAGTCTTTGACATGCAATTTTTTCAATGATCCATGACAGGACCATAAACCCTAAATCACTATAAACCTGACACTCATCAATTCTATTTTCAAGTACCTCGTCTACAAGGAGCTGTCTGAGATATTGCTGTGGATTTTTGTCTGTTTTGATAATTTTTTTAAAATACTCACGATGGGCTGGAAATCCTGAAGTGTGCCGCAACAGCATATCAATGGTAATATCTGCTTTTGGAGATGTTTTAAATTCTTTCAGAATTGATCCAATCTTCTGATCCAAAAAAAGCTGCTCTCGCTCGATGAGCTTGGATAAAGCCAACGTCGTTGCCAGGGGTTTTGTTAACGAGGCAAGATCAAAAATACTGTCTGTCCTCATTTTTCTTTTTTCAAAAATATCAGCCATACCATAAGATTCATGGAAGACAATTTTTTGATTTGCGGCACACAATAGAACTGCTCCAGGGAAGATACCCTGTAAAATAGCCTTTTCTATTGCCCTGGAAATATTCCCCTTACCCATTTACATTAAATCCAATGAATTATTGCAGATTTTGTATCCATTTCAATATCAGTTCCCATATATAAAGGTAAATTAATTTTCCCATGACCGGAATCCAAGCCTGAAAGAATCGGAACATTGTATGGGTCAAATGTTTCGAGCAATATTTCTTTTATATACTCATCATCGGCACAGTCTTCAAAAGTGCCGGTAATCACTCCCTGAATTTCTTCAAACAAACCTGCCATTTTCATCTGCGTCAGCATTCGGTCAATTTTATAGGCCGGTTCTCCAATGTCTTCCAGGAACAAAATACAATTCTTAAAGTCCGGCTGAAACTTTGTACCCAAAAGATGGGATATGGTTGCAATATTTCCCCCCTTTAAGATACCGGTACACTTACCGGATTTGATAATTTGTCCGCCTGTCACCTTAATTTGATCAAATGATCCCATTAAAATTTTATAAAAGGAATCAATGGTCTCTTTTGGGTCTGCAGCAAATGAAACCACAGTGGGTCCGTGAATAACCGGCATCCCTGTTTCACGAATGATAGACAACAATATTGCAGTACAATCAGAAAATCCGATAAATGGTTTGGTGTTTTGTTTGATCATCTGCCAGTTTAAATAATCCAGGATTCGAATTGCCCCAAAACCACCCCGGGCACAAATGATCCCATCAATATCAGGATCTGAAAAAAGATTGTTAACAACAGATGCCCGCAGCATATCATTTCCTGCAAGATACCGCTTTTTTTTAAAAATTTCTTCTGGGACCTTAACCTTGAATCCCAAATTTTCCAAAACCTTAATCCCCAAGTTTAATTTTTCAGTATCAAACCGTGAAGATGGCGCACAGACACCTAATGTATCCCCGGATTTTAAAGGAA
>JAGLFI010000275.1 GCA_023144585.1 Desulfobacula sp.
TTATTGATGGCCATACATTGCCAGGAGCAGTTCAACGAACCAGTTTCTATAAAAAGGATTCGTCAGCTCAGAAACACAATACAGAACAAATTACGTTCTAATGCTGTGTCAAAAGAATCAAATAAAAATGTTATCAGAAAGCAAAAAAGACCAAGAATGAGATATGCAAAAACTTAACCGGACATCACTGAGGTCAAATGATAAAAAGCCTCATATCATTACCCGTCAGGGAGCACCTGTCAAAGATCTTATAGGAAGCCTGGATGAGGACAGCCTTATTACAACAGGCTGCTTCAATGGCAGATCTGTTGACCCGAAAATGCATCTAGGATTTTTTGAAAACACCTTAAACATTATTAAAGACAACCAAAAAGAGGAACTGTTCGGATTTATTCACCCGGGCTTGACAGCACCAACCTCTTCCAGAACATTTTTCTCCTGTCTGACCCAAACGCCGAAAGAGCTTGACTGTAACCTGCATGGAGAAGAAAGAGCCTATATCAATTGCGGTTATTGCGTTAACATCTGCCTCGTTGATCTGATGCCCAATTTTATTATAAAAGCATTGCTAAGCGATGAAATCGAGGATGCATTGAGTTATGGCCTGCTGGATTGCTGCCACTGCGGTCTGTGCTCATATGCCTGCCCCTCAAAAATTGAACTGACAAAATTATTGTCCCATGGAATGGACGCTCATTATAAGGACAAAGAATAGGATATGCATCCTTTAAAGAAACTACTGGATCTGAGTGAAAAATATTTTAAAGGATCGGGAAAACTCAACAGACTGGCCCCTCTTTTTGATGCCACAAAAACATTTTTCTTTTTCCCGTCACCCAAAATCCAATTCAGTCCGTTTGTCAGAGACAACCTTGACCTGAAACGATTTATGAGCTTTGTCCTCATTGCCCTTCTGCCTGTCCTGGTATTCGGTATTTACAACACTGGTTTTCAGGCAGGACTTGCCCGGGGGGAATTCTATACTTTTTTCCAGTCTTTCCTGGTGGGGTCGCGATATGTTTTACCCATTATCATTGTCTCTTATGCTGTTGGATTTTTCTGGGAAATCCTCTTTGCCTCTTTGAGGGGGCATGAAATCAGTGAAGGATTTCTTGTTACAGGGCTTTTATTCCCCTTAACCCTCCCGGCAACCATTCCCTTATGGCAGGTGGCCGTAAGGATTTCATTCGGTGTGGTTATCGGCAAAGAAGTGTTTGGTGGAACCGGAAGAAACTTTTTAAATCCGGCATTGACAGGGAGAGCCTTTTTATTTTTCTCTTATCCTGTTTCCATGTCCGGAGAGGTCTGGGTGGCAGTAAAAAATTCAGTGGATGGTGTAAGCGGTGCGACCGCGCTGTCTATTCTGGCCCCGGAAGGTGAAAAAATTACGACTGCCCTTGCAGGTGCCGGCTTTAACTTATCCAATCTTTTTCTTGGGTTTGTACCGGGAAGTATTGGAGAAACGTCTGCTTTATGCTGTATCCTTGGGGCTGCGTTCCTGATCATCACAAAGATTGCAAACTTCAGAATTATTATCAGGGGGATTGCGGGATTAATTATTACCGCCATCATTTTTTATCTGATTCCAGGTGGATCTGACTCCTGAATGAATGCAGGCCCTTTATTCCACCTTTGCGCCGGTGGATTTTTATTCGGTATAACATTTATGGCTACAGACCCTGTCAGTGCCCCGGGCACCAATCCGGGACGGTGGATATTCGGCTTTTTAATCGGATTTTTAACCATTATCATCCGGGTGGTCAACCCGGCTTTTGTTGAAGGTACTATGCTTGCCATTCTTTTTATGAATGTATTTGCCCCTTTATTGGATCATATTGTGATTAAATACAAGGCATCAAAAAGGATACCCAATGTCTGATCAACCCATTGATAAAAACAGCAAGAAAAATGTCATCGTGTTTGCTCTGCTGCTCTCTGTCATTTGTAGTCTGATGATTACAGCTGCCACAGGTGGATTAAAGAGATTTCAGGTGGCCAATATGGAACTTGATAAAAAAATCAATATACTCAAAGCGGCTAACCTGATCGGCCAAAAAAAACCATCTAAAAATAAAATCAATGAGCTTTATGATGCCCATATCAGGGAAGTCCTGGTCGATGATCAGGGAAAAATAATTAAAACTCATGCCCCAAATTCTTTGAACCTTTATCTTTTTCAGGAAGATGAAATAATCCAAGGATATATACTTCCCATCAACACCCGGGGATTATGGGGAAAAATACAGGGGTATCTCGCCTTTGAAAATGACGGCCAGACCATATCAGGATTTTCAGTTTTCAGCCATTCGGAAACCCCGGGGTTAGGCGGTGAAATAGAAAGCGCCTGGTTTCAGAAAAATTTTAAAGGCAAAAAAATATTAAACT
>JAGLFI010000276.1 GCA_023144585.1 Desulfobacula sp.
GTTCTTGAAGGGGGTTATTCCATTGAAGGGGCTCTGCCCTACGTGAACTTAGGAATCATTCTTGCCATGGCAGGCCTTGACTATTCCGGGGTTGTTGAACCGGATTATGATCCTGAGCGTCTGAAACAATCGGTAAGCATCACTGACAAAATTAAAAAAACCACAGACATAGTCAACTCCTATTGGAAGCAAAAAGATGAGCTAAGACAAAAAGCCGGAACTCCCGGTGATCTTGCGGTCAGACACCGGGAGATATTTTATGATACCGACAATCTCTTTGAGCAGCAAAAAGAAAAGGTAAGGATTTGCAGGGATTGCGGAGGGTGTTTTGAAATTGATTCCAGGACAATGCAAGGTCATATTCTTGCTGTACATATCCCTATCAATGCCTGTAAAGCCTGTATCGAGACAGGATATAAATTCTTTGATCAGGCGAATAAAAATAAATTTAACTCCGTCTTTTTGCAAGACAGAACAAAAGATATCTATGAAATAAAGTGAGAATAGATCAAAAAAAACTTTATAGATACCTTGCGATAAGATCCCTTGTAATTCAAGCCATAAGAGATTTTTTTACAGGCAAGCTTTATCTTGAAGTAGATACGCCTATCCTGTGCCCCTGCATTATTCCCGAAGCCCAGATTGATCCTGTCACTGCACAAGGCTGTTATCTGCAGGCCTCGCCTGAACTTTGCATGAAACGATTGTTATCAAGGGGCTTTAATAAAATTTTCCAAATCTGCAAATGCTTCAGGAAAAACGAAAGAGAATCGCACCACCTGCCAGAACTAACCCTGCTGGAATGGTATGCAAAAGATAACACCTATCTTGATTTAATGGATCACTGTCAGGGATTGATAAAATTTATCGCTGCAAGACTCAAGCTTGAGAACCAAATCAGATACCAGGACGAAACTATCATTTTAGATCACCCCTGGCAAAAGCTCACCGTTCAGCAGGCTTTCGACATCTATGCAGACAAATCCTTAAATAAAGCCTTGGATGATAACAGTTTTGATAAAATTTTAAGTTTCCAGATAGAGCCCCATCTCGGCAATACAACACCTGCCTTTTTGTGTGATTACCCGGCAAGCCTTGCATCGCTGGCAAAACTGATACCCGGCAAGCCTCAATATGCCCAGAGATTTGAACTTTATATAGCCGGCATTGAGCTGGCCAACGGATTCACAGAGCTGACTGATCCGGTTGAACAAAAACAAAGGTTTGAAAAAGAAAACCGCATCCGAATTTCTCAGAACAAACCCCCTATACCTATACCGGATAAATTTCTCAAAGATCTTGAGACCATTCCAGATGCTGCCGGTATTGCTTTAGGTATTGACAGACTTGTCATGATTTTCTGCGATACCACATCCATTGATGATGTGGTGGCTTTTACCCCGGAAAGTCTATAAAACTTCTGTTCATTTCTGAAATTCTTTTCCAATAAAAAAGGCCATGATGATGCACCCGATAATAAAGGATACCAGTGAAATATATAATTGGGTTCCAATCTGGGGAATTTCATTTATATTTGTGTAGATCCTCACATTTTGGGCAATGCCTATCACACCATCCAGTTTGAAATATTGCTGTGCCATGATAATACTTTTTTTAAACGGCCACAGAGCATATAAAGACCCTGCCATCAATCCGATAAGAAACGCCATGGTGGCATTATAATATCTTTTCAGAACAAGATTGATAAGCTTTGAAAATAAAAGGCCACCCAGAATAATGCCGATTGCAAAACACCCTAAAAAAACGACATTATCCACATTCAAGGTCTTTAACCCTGAAATTGCAGAAACAACTTCAAAATATTCTCCCATCAGAATAAGTACCAAAGATCCGCTTATTCCAGGCAGAACCATCGCTGAAACCGCTATCGCTCCACAAACTGAAGCATATATATATTCATCCAGCGTATATTTCCCTGTGAAAGAAAAAACTTTGTTATCTGATTTATCCTGCTTAATTTCCTTATTTTTTAGATACTGGCCTTCATAAGATGCAGATTTCATTTTTACTTTTTCGTAAGGATTAACAGCAATCGTCACATAAATTGTAGAGACAACCCCTAAAATAATAAATAAAATCAAATAAGCTTTTTTATCTGTCAACATTTTAACAGGGATGACAATGGAGCTCAGAATCAGACCGAAAAACAATGCATAGGTAACGCTAAAATGATAAACAATCAAATATTTCATCAAACTTGAAAGGCAGATAATAGCCGCCACAGCACCCACAATTAATTTAAAAAGAAAGATAAAGTCATTTTTTTCCAAAAAATCGATAAAACTTTTAAATGAGTGCGCTTTTTGAGCTTTAAAAATAATTCTGATGATACACCTTGAAAACTCAAGGATATTGGTTTTATT
>JAGLFI010000277.1 GCA_023144585.1 Desulfobacula sp.
AATGATTACTATTTCACCACCTCAAGCGGCCGGGCAGGGCAGACCGTTGAATGGATCAAATACCACACCCGGTATGATGGATGGGATTTTGCTCTGGTGAATTTTACTGATTCATTAGGCGTGATCAATCTGTCAGGCCCCAATGCCAGGAAGGTATTGGAAAAGATAGTGGGGTTTGATATTTCCAATGATGCCTTTGGATACTCAGAATATAAGGAATTTAAAATCCAGGATACAATTCCGGTTCGAGCCATGCGACTGGGATTTGTGAGTGAACTTTCCTATGAGCTGCATGTGCCATCTTCTTATATGAAGGCTGTCTGGCTTATGCTTAAAGCAGCAGGTAAAGAATTTAATATTCAAAATTTTGGTGTTGAAGCCCAGAATGTATTTCGTATGGAAAAATATCATATTATCCTGGGTCAGGAATCTGAACAGAGAACAAACCTTCTGGATGTGGGCTTGGGATTCTTGTGGGACCGTACCAAAGCAGATGCGAAGACAGTGGGTGCCATGGCCCTGCGCCAGGCAGAAAATGATCAGACCCGGCTTAAGCTTGTGGGATTTAAAATGGAAAATAATACACGGGCCCCAAGAGACGGTGCATTGGTTGTGGATGACAAGGTGAGAGGATATATTGCCACTGCCAGAGACAGTTTCGCACTAAATGAGGCAGTGGGCATGGCTTTGGTTGATGCAGAGCTTTCCAAGATCGGTACCCGGCTTGAGATTTATGAAGATGAATGCGGTGACGATCAAATTTACGGAAAAGTGGTAGAAATGCCGTTTTATGATCCTGAAGGAACAAGGATGAAAATGTAAGGAAAAATCATGAAAGAGATACAAAGAGTTTCCCCGGTTGGTTTTAAAAGTACGCCATTAAAAACAGAAAACAGAGACAACTGGGAAGTCATTATGGAATATAGTGGTGAAGGAAAAGGGCCATATCTGGTTGACTTGAGCCACAGACCCCGGTTTGATTTGCAAAATTCCAATCTTGCCGCCATTTCACCTTTTGGCATGACCCTTCCGGAAGTGCCGGGTGTAAGTCTGCTTGAAAACGGAATTCTTGCCAACCGTATGAATGGCACACAGGTGTCATTATTTAACCTGGATGGTGGAGATAATATCAGTATGCCGGACGAGTATGGGTTTACAGATGTGACCGAATCTACGCTGTGTGTTGCATTGATTGGAAAAGATGTATTTTCAATTTGTGAAAAATTGACAGCCCTTGATTTTATGGATACTGAAAGAGTAACCTCTTTTCTTTTTCAAGGACCTTTTTCCCATGTACCGTGTCAGATTGTTACCTTGAATAAAGAGGGTGACAATTGCGGCATTATTCTGACTTGTTCCAGGGGATATGGAAGGGATATGATTCATTCCATCCTTCATGCTGGAAAAGAATTCAAATGGATGCCTGCCGGAGAAAGCAGGTTTACCAACTGGATTAAAAGTTTATAAAAATGGCATTTGCCGTTAAATTTAATAACAGGGAGAGAAAATCATGAACAAACAATATGATGCAGTTATCATTGGGGCAGGTGTCATCGGATCACCCATTGCCTATGAATTATCCAAAATGGGATATAAAACCCTTAATGTTGACAAACTCGCAGATGCTGGAGAAGGATCTACTGCCGGTTCATGCGCTATTGTACGAGCCCATTACTCTACTGCTGATGGTGTGGCTATGGCATATGAAGGTTTTAAATACTGGCTGGACTGGGAGAATTATCTGGATAATGTAAAAAATGAGAAAGGCCTTGCCAAGTATATGAATACAGGCTCAATCCTGCTAAAATCCCAGGGTCATGACTGGAAAAAAGTACAAAAAAATTATGACGAAGTGGGAGTGCCGTACAAAGAATGGAATAATGACAAGATAAAAGAAAAGGTTCCGGTGGCAGATCTCCATGAATTCTGGCCGGTGAGACGTCCGGAAGATCCGAAATTTTTTGATGAGCCAACTAAAGAACTTGAGGGCGCTATCTTTTGTCCTGAGGCCGGTTATGTGAATGACCCTGCTTTATCTGCCCATAATATTATGAGAGCTGCTGAAGCCAAAGGTGCTGAATTCATGTTTAATGCTGAAGTGGTTGATGTCAGAAGCGAAAACGGTAAAGTAACTGGTATTACATTGAAAGACGGTACTCAGATTGATGCTGGGATCGTTGTCAATGTGGGCGGCCCTCACTCATTTAAGATCAACCAGATGGCAGAAGGGGTATGGGAAGGCTGCAATATTAAAACCAAGGCCTTACGACATGAAGTGATGTATTGCCCCGCACCTGATGAATATGACTATCTTAATGAGGGGTATCATATGTCAGACGGAGATATCGGTTGCTATGTTCGTCCGGAGGTAGGTAATACGTT
>JAGLFI010000278.1 GCA_023144585.1 Desulfobacula sp.
GTAAAAAGGGCACAGACAATAAATGCAACAATGGCAAGTCCTCCGGGCATCCATCCCAGAAAGGCCTGGGTCAGCCTGACAAGACGTCTGGATGTGTTGCTCTCTCCCAACATATATCCGGCAAAGGTAAACAGGGGCAATGCTAGGAGAATCGGGGTATCTGCAATGCGATACAGCTCTATGGCCATGACGGACAAATCAATATCACCAAAATAAAAACTCGTCATGGCGGCAGCAATGATAACGCTGAAAAGCGGTGCGCCCAGAAGAGCTAAAAGAATCAGTATAATAATGATTAAAATTATCATTGCGGGATTCGCTTAAATATTTTAACTAAGTGGGTGAAAGAAAAAAGGATATACCGGAGACTGATAATGGCAAATGAAACCGGAATAATACTTTCACAGACCCAGGCCGGAATAGCTGCAAATGCCATAAAGCTATCCTCTCTTTCCATCATCACAAATACAAAACTGAAATATGCCATCACAGCACAAACCAGTGAAGTAAAGACGGCTGTCATAAGATTTGTCAGCTTTTTGATTCTGTCAGGAAGATATCGGGATATTACGTCGATACTGATGTGATGATTGTTTCTGCTGGCAATCATTGCACCGATAAGGCCGATCCATAAGACCAATACCCTGATAAGTTCGTCACCCCAGAGGATTCCGGAGTCAAACAGGTTTCTCATAACAATTTGCAGCACGGCCATACAGATCATAGAGAGTAGGAGCCCGATCAGAATACTGTCTTCAATCTTTTGAAGAGCTGTAATGGTTATTTGGGCGAAAGACTTTTTTTTACTGATCATTGGTGATGTGTGCTTTTGAATGGAAATTTGCAAGATGCGCATCCAGTTGATCAGCCACATTCTGGGGTAAAATCCCGGAGTCGATCATTCTTTTTGATGCATTACTGCCGACTTTATGCCAGTTGATAAGGGCGTCCTTTGAGGGTGTGATAAATATTATCCCCCTGTTTTTTAACGTCTGGATTGCTTTTATATCATCCACCCTGTTTTGAATATCAATTTCCTTCAACGCTTTGGTCATAACTTCAGTAACAATTCTTCGGTCCTGTTCTGGGATTTTTAAAAATTTTTTATTATTAATGGCAAGTACGGCATAAACATAAATCAGGGGGATATCTACTACATATTTAATCTGGGTATGCCATTGCAGTACAATCGCGCCAACAGGAGAGGTTGCCACCGTGTTAATCAGACCGGACTGGAGGCTGGTCCGCACGTCGGCAATGGGCAGAGGAATGGGGGTGATGCCAAAGGTTTTAATGGAATCCCGGCTGATTTTATCATTATCCGGAATCCATACTTTCTGATCTCTTAGATCTTCCACTGTCTCAATGGGTTTTTGTGACATAATGTATGCAAATCCGCCGCCCATTAGCCCGAAGGTCACAAATCCTGCTTTATCAAGGCCGTCAATGATATACTGGTCCATATGTTTTCTGACATAGTCCACTTCTTCAATATTTTTAAATTTTAAAGGCTGTGCATAAATCTGGTTTGCCGGAAAAAACTGGGAAAGGCTTCCGCCCACAACAGCTCCACCGTGCAGCTGGCCAATACGGATTTTTCTTAAAACCGTTTTATCATTACCCATGACACCGCCGGGATAGAATTTGAATATTACACGATTATCAGTTTCCCGAGCAACCTGTTTTGCACCCTTTCGCATTTTTCCCATCCACATGGAGCCTTCAGGCGACAGAGTGGCAATTTTCAGTTTGACAGCATAGACATTATCTGTTGTGAGTATAAAAAACAGTATCAATACCAGTTGTTTAAGCGTTTTCAAAATCATGGATATCTCCGGTTTAACATCATTTAAAAGTAGTCATCTGCACCATCTATCAATTCTCTGGCCTGTATCTGGGCCCAGGTATTTACAAGGGTATATCCCGGCACATACGGATCAGCCGTTACCACCTCTTTTAGCAATTGATCATGGAGCTTTCTGTCAAATATCATTTTTGCGTATAATTTTGCATAAAGAACCTTTACCATCAGGTTTTTTCCCTTAGATAAGTTGACAGCCTTATCAAAATATTGTTTTCCCACTTCTGGTTTGCCGCCAAGAGCAGGCGGCAGCAAGGTTGCCAGCGTTCCCATGTATAGATATGCAGCCCCGTCTTTATATGTCTCATCAAGTTCAATTACTTTTTGCATGATCATTTCAATATGTGACATGTCTGCAATGGCATTAAAGTCATTCTTATTAGCCATGATCCAGCCGGCCCAGGCATTGCCCAAGGTAAAAAGAGCAGGAACATTTTCTGTTTTCATGTTTGAAATTATATTTTCAAACTCTTTAAATGTTTTAGATTTAATTGCACAGGCATCATCATTTTC
>JAGLFI010000279.1 GCA_023144585.1 Desulfobacula sp.
GTGAAAAAATTGACGGGGCAAATCTTGTCTACAATATAGGTCAAGCTGTTTCACTATTGTATGATATTTTGTCAGAACAGATCGTTCATGTACTGAGACATGACTGCCTGCGGTACGGCCAGGCTTGCTCTGAATGTGAAAACAGGGGTAATACGATTACCCTGAAAATGATCCAGGCCATTCCAGATATTCGCATATCCCTGGCCGAAGATGTGAAAGGTGCATTGGATGGAGATCCTGCTGCAAAAAGTCACGATGAAATTATTTTTTCTTATCCCGGATTATACGCCATCACAGTTTACAGGATTGCCAATATTCTATTCAAACTGGGTGTTCCCCAACTGCCAAGAATCATGACGGAACATGCTCACAGCCTGACCGGGATTGATATCCATCCCGGAGCAAAAATAGGAGAAAGATTTGTCATTGATCACGGAATTGGTATTGTCGTGGGTGAAACCAGTATCATCGGCAATAATGTCAGGGTGTATCAAAATGTTACCATTGGTGCGCTGTCACTGCCCCCAAATGCAGGTGAAAAACTCAGGGGGTCCAAACGCCATCCCACCATTGAAGATGATGTCATCATCTATTCCGGAGCCACTATTCTGGGAGGAGAAACCAATATTGGTGCCCGATCTATTGTGGGGGGCAATGTCTGGCTGACCCGTTCCGTTCCGGCGGATACCAAAGTATTTATTGAATCCCCCCACCTTATCTACAAGCACCAGGAAATCCAGGAGGAACTCAACCATGAATACCAAGTCTGATATTACAAAAACATGTGACAATACCCCTTTGATATATATTGAAAAGGCCAGCAGAGCAACAGGAGCAAAATTATATGGAAAGTCTGAATTTTTTAACCCGGCCTCAAGTGTAAAAGACAGGATTGGTCTTGCAATGATTGAGGAGGCCCTTGAAACGGGAAAAATCAATCTGGGCTCCACCACTGTCGAACCCACCAGCGGTAATACCGGCATTGCCCTTGCCTTTGTGGCCCGGGTAAAAGGATTGAAATTAATTTTAACCATGCCAGAAACCATGAGTATTGAACGGCAACACCTGTTAAAACACCTCGGAGCCACCCTTGTGCTGACCGAAGGGTCCAAGGGCATGAAAGGCGCCATTGAAGAAGCAAAAAAAAATGTTGGAGAAACACCTAATTCCTATATGCCTGACCAGTTTTCCAATCCTGCCAATCCTGAAATCCATAGGCAAACCACTGCAAAGGAAATCTGGAATGATACAAATGGAAAAATTGATATCTTTGTTGCAGGAGTGGGAACCGGCGGTACCATTACCGGGGTTTCAGAAGTATTGAAAGAAAAAAATCCTGCCATAAAATCTGTGGCTGTAGAACCCGCCGCCTCCCCTGTCATCTCCGGAGGAAAACCAGGTCCACATAAAATTCAAGGTATTGGTGCCGGTTTTATCCCTGAAAACCTGAACGTGGATATCCTGGATGAAGTCATTTCTGTTGAAAATGAAGAAGCTTTTCAAGCAGCAAAGGATCTTGCCCGGGATGAAGGTATTCTTTGCGGTATCTCATCGGGTGCAGCCTTTCATGCGACAAAGACGATTGCATCCAGGCCGGAGAATAAAGGAAAAACCATAGTATTTATCATCCCGGATACCGGGAAACGATATCTTAGCACGGATCTGCTTAAAACATCCTGAATAAAAGGACAGCTTATGGGTTTTAAAGATTCTTCCAGGCAGACATTTTTACAGGAATTGTACAACAGAGCCGAGGGTGATTTTAAAGTACAGATATCCATGTATGATATAGGAGCGTATCTTGGACTTGGAAAAGATGAAGCAGCTGCATTAGGCCAGGATCTATTTATTGAAGGCTTGGCAGAGATGATAACGCTTTCTGGAGGAATGGGCATAACCCAAAAAGGACTTGAAGCGGTGGGTATCAACATAACTTCCAAAAATGAATCCCAGTATTTTAGCCTCGGAAGCGATCCTGTTATTGATGACCAAGGAAAAAAAGCGGTTCACGAACTTCTTAATAAGATCAGATCAGGCCTTGACAGCAAAACTTTTTCCTTTGACTTAATAGAAGAAATAGTTATTGACCTGAAAACTATTGAAGTGCAAATGCTTTCACCAAAGCCTAAAACCTTGATTATTCGAGAAACTTTTAAATTTATAAATCAAAATATTAAAGGTCTTGCCCCTCAGGATCTTAAACTTGAACTTCAGACGATAATATCTTAGGCAAAATTTGACAGGCCGGGCAGGACAAAAGAAAGCAACGAATTTGATGTTATCAGGATATTAACAACCCTCTTTTTTCCAACAGAGGTACAGGATCGACGATATGCCGCGGGAACCATTTTT
>JAGLFI010000028.1 GCA_023144585.1 Desulfobacula sp.
TCGGCACCCTTGCCGGGGGTATTGCCCATAATTTTAATGATATTCTTTCTCCCATTTTAGGCTGCTCGGAAATGCTTTTAACAGAGACTGATGATAAAGGGTCCAAAAGGAGAGAATACATTAAGATTATACATGACTGTGCTTTGTATGCCAAGGACCTGGTCAACCAGATACTTACTTTTTCAAAGCAGAAAGATAATGAATTTAGATTATTGCAACCCCATGTGTTTGTCCAGGATGCCCTGGCACTTACCCGATCCTTTTTACCTGCAACCATTGAAATCAGGGAGAAAATTAACGAGGAATGCGGTCTTCTGAAGATTGATCTTGTCCAGGTGCACCAGGTTGTTATGAATCTGATTTCCAATGCCTATCATGCCATGGAAGAAAGAGGGGGGATCCTTAATATACTCCTGGATGAGATTATGATAAAAGAAGATAATACGATTTTTTCTCTAAAACCCGGTATTTATGTATATCTAAGAATTGCGAATACGGGTCCGGGCATCCCCCCTTCTGTGCTGGAAAGAATTTTTGATCCATTTTTCACCACTAAAAAAGAAGGTAAGGGATCAGGTATTGGTCTTTCTGTCGTCCACGGGATTGTACAGTCCCACAACGGTGTTATCAATGTCACCTCAAAGGAGGGGGAAGGAACCTGTTTTGAAGTTTATTTTCCGGTATATATCGGGGATATTCTGGATAAAAATTAATTGGTTGGTATAAATGAAGATATGATAGATGAAAATTATTTTTATTCAATTGAACATCATCGCACGACAACAATAAAAATTAAACGATCCATTTTTATTTGTACCCTGGAATATGTGGAGTCCATTGAAAAAGCAAAAAATTTTATTTCCCGGATTTCAAAGGAGAATAAAACTGCCCCCCACAATTGCTGGGCATATATTTTAGGAGAAAAAGGGGATATTTTCCATAGTTTTGATGCAGGAGAACCCTCGGGGACTGCCGGAAAGCCCATGCTGAATATAATGAAAAGTCATGGCATGACTAATATCGCAGCTGTTGTGACCCGGCATTTCGGCGGCATTAAGCTCGGTGTCAGGGGGTTGATTGAAGCCTATTCTGTGTCTGTGAAAAACACCATAGATCTAAAGAAATTCAAAAAACTGGTTCAGACCGTTAGTTTGCATATTGAAGTCTCCTATGAATTTAATGATACCCTGCTCAATCAGATAAAAAATTATTTGAGCCAGATTAAAGATACGACTTATACGGATAAAATTGTTCATACCATTGAAATTGAACTTAAAAATTTTGCCAGAGTGGAGAGACTGCTCTCTGAATATCAATCCCGGGGAAAATTGAAATTCACCATGATATTGCAATGAGAAAAGATATTGACAATAAAATTTATTTAAGTATTATTAAGTAATAATTAATTATACTTAAATAAACGGTGAGTCCATGAAAACAAAACTCGGTGCACTTCTTAGAGCCATCAGAAATTCAAGGCACCTGACGATTAAAGAGGTTGCAGCAAAGGCCGGTGTCAGTTCCAGTTTATTGTCGCAAATAGAAAGAAATCGGATATCTCCTTCCCTGGATACCCTGCTGCAGATTTTAGAAGTATATGGTGTGCCGCCCAATAAATTTTTTAAAGATTATGAAACCAGCTCCCGGGTTGAGATTATCAGAAGGGATGATCGAAAGATTTATCAGCGAAAAGGTTTTAAATATGAAAAGCTCTGCGGCGATAGTCAAATCAAGGGAAACCACTCTTTTAATGCTTTTTTTCTGGAGCTTTCGCCCGGCCAGCAGAGAGGCGATGAAAGTGACGGGCACCTTGGGCGCGAGCTGGGAATCGTTGTTGAGGGATCAGCACAGCTTGTTTATGGTGACGAGACATATGAAATTCACAAAGGGGATTCGGTCTCCTTTTTTTCAGAAATTCCCCATGTAATTAAAAATTCATCTGATCAAATTTTTCGGGCATACTGGGTGGTTACACCCGCAGATGGGGAAGATTATTTCGGAGATAAAATATCATAAGATTGGAGAGAATAATGGGAAAAACCATTGCAGAAAAAATTTTTAAAACCCATTTAGTAGATGAGCCCTTTGGAGATGTCAATGTTTTAAAACTGGACATGGTTTTTTGTCATGAAATAACAACCCCGACAGCTATCCAGGATCTGGTGAATAGAGGAAAGGATCGGGTGTTTGATCCAAAAAAAATTAAAGCGGTCATTGATCATGTGACGCCTGCCAAAGATTCTAAAACCGCCATGCAGGGTAAGATCCTGCGCGAATGGGCAAAACGGCATGGGATCAAAGATTTTTTTGATATTGGGCAAAACGGTGTCTGTCATGCCATATTCCCAGAGAAGGGATTTGTACGCCCGGGATTTACCATTATCATGGGAGATTCTCATACCTGTACGCACGGGGCTTTTGGCGCTTTTGCCGCCGGTGTCGGAACCACGGATCTGGAAGTGGGCATTTTAAAAGGGGTCTGTACGTTTAAAACCCCTCAAACATATAAAATTGAGATTGTTGGAACACTGTCCAAAGGCGTATTTGCCAAAGATATTATTCTTAAGGTTATTAAGGAATTGACCGTAAACGGGGCCACCAATATGGTCATTGAATTCAGAGGAAATATTGTGGATGAAATGAATATGGATCAGCGGATGACCCTTTCAAACATGGCGGTGGAAGCAGGTGCGACCAGCGGAATATGCCTTCCGGATATGACGACGGTTGACTACCTCTGGAAGTTTATCAAAGATGACTATTCAAGCAGGCAGGAGGCTTTGGAAGTATTTTCCAGGTTTAGATCCGATGATGATGCCGTGTATACCAAACTAAAAACAATTGATGTGAGTGATCTTGTGCCTTTAACAACTTTTGGATATAAGCCGGATAATGTAAAATCCGTATCCCAAATGAAAGAAATTCGGCTTGATCAGGTCTATATCGGTTCCTGTACCAATGGACGGCTTGAAGATCTGAGAATTGCTGCAAAGGTACTTAAAGGCCATACCATCAGCAAACATATCCGGGGAATTGTATCTCCTGCCACACCAAAAATATTTTCCCAGGCCATGAAAGAAGGCATTCTTAAAATCTTCATGGATTCAGGCTTTTGCGTGACAAATCCCACTTGCGGTGCCTGTCTCGGTATGAGCAATGGAGTCCTTGCAGATAGTGAGGTGGCGGCTGCCACAACCAATCGAAATTTTAACGGGCGCATGGGTAAGGGCGGTATGGTTCATTTGATGAGCCCTGCCACTGCAGCAGCCAGCGCTATTAAAGGCGAAATTTCAAACTCCAATCTTTATTGTGAATAAGGAAGATAATATGAAAGAATTTAAGGGAAAAATCTTATTTCTTGATCGTTCAGATATTAATACAGATGAAATCATTCCGGCCAAATACCTCACTGAGATTGAAAAAACAGCCATGAAACCGCATCTGCTTGAAGATTTAAAATTAGATGGCTTTGATTCAGGCATAGACATTAAAGACAAGGCAATTATAGTTACACGGGAAAATTTCGGATGTGGATCTTCAAGAGAGCATGCTCCCTGGGCACTTGAAGAGAATGGTATTGCCGTTGTGATCGCTCCAAGTTTTGCAAGAATCTTCAGGCAGAATATGTACAATTGCGGCATGCTTGCCATTGAGCTTTCCCAGGACCGGATTAATACCATTTTTAATGAATTTGGAAAAGCAACTGCCCAAATATCAGTGGATATTGAAGCGTCTGAGATCGTAATTCAATCAAAAGATCAAATAAAAACAATTGAATTTAAAATTTCAGAATTTGATAAAACCCTCATTCAGACGGGTGGATGGGTAGAATATGCAGATATGCATTACTAGATTTGCATGCTATCTTCCACCACTCCATTTAAGACGGGTTTTTAAAACTTTATAATAGGACTGCTCTTCAAAAGAGATCATTTTTATGTTGTTCCTGCTTTTTTTGATAAAAATTTTATCCCCGGGATCCATTTCAAATCCTTCCTGGCCGTCAAGGGTGAGGATCATATCTTCAGGACTGCCTTCCAGACGGATTTCAATTTTGGTTGAATCCGGAATGATCAACGGCCTGTTCGTCAGTGTAAACGGGCAGATCGGGGTCAGGATAATGGAAGGGACAGCAGGGTGCACCACAGGCCCGCCGGCTGCCAGGGAATAGGCGGTTGAACCTGTGGGGGTTCCGATAATCAGGCCATCCGCTCTGTAGGTTGTCAAATAGGTCGAATCAATATATACGGCACACGAAGCCAGCCTTGACAGGGCTGATTTGTTAATCACTGCATCATTGAGGACATCCACATCAATAATCTGTTCATTGCCGCGCACCACTTTTATATCAAGACGGGTTCTTTGCTGAATAAAATATTTCCCATCAAGCAGTGAAGCTACCGCTTCCGAAAGGTTATCTTCGGTTGTTTCGGCCAGAAAGCCGACTTCACCAAATTTGACACCCATCAGGGGGATATCTCTGTTTTCTATGAATCGTGCCACACTTAAAAAAGTGCCGTCTCCGCCCAGAACAATCATGCACAAAAGATCATCAGGAATATCTTTACTCTTTGAATGCCGGACATCTATGACAACGCATTGATCTCCTAACCTTTTTTCAAGTTCACGGGCTTTTTTTTCAGCCTTGTCATCATTTTTGATAACAAGTCCGATCCGTTTGGTGTTCATGATTTGTTTGCTGCCTCCATCGTGTGATCTGCAACGGTTATTGCCGTATATACGCCATAAAGTCAAGTTTAAAGGTTAATGTGCCTGGGCCCAGTTTTCACCGGTCCCGAAATTGACTTCTAAAGGAACTTTAAGTGGATAAACATTTTCCATAACGCTCTTTGCCAGATCAATCAATTGGTCTTTTTCCTCAAACGGGGTTTCAAATATGATTTCATCATGGACGGACAGGAGCATTTTTGAGGCCATGTTATTTTTTTGCAGGGCAGCCTCCATTTTTATCATGGCCAATTTCATTAAATCGGCGGCACTGCCCTGTATGGGAGTGTTGACGGCTGCCCGCTGGGCAAAATTCCGAATATGGATATTGGAAGAATTGATAGCATCCAGGCGCCGTTTTCTGCCAAAGATCGTATGGACCTCACAGGTTTTCTTTGTCTCTTCTATGGTGTCATCAATAAATTTCTTTACACCGGAATACCGCTTAAAGTAACTATCAATATAGGCGGTGGCCATTTTTCGGCTGATATTCAAATCATTGGCCAGCCTGAATCCACTCATACCGTATACAATACCGAAATTGATGGTTTTGGCCTGGCTTCGTAAATCTTCGGTAACAAACTGGGGTAAAACCTGGAAGACTTCCAGGGCAGTCCTGGTATGGATATCTTCACCATTCTTAAACGCTTCTATGAGGATTTCATCTTCAGCATAATGGGCCAGGATTCGAAGTTCTATCTGGGAATAGTCTGCTGAAATCAGAAGATGATCTTCTTTGGGGATAAAGGCTTTGCGGATTTTTTTGCCTTCCTCTTTCCGGATGGGAATGTTTTGAAGATTGGGTTTGGAACTGCTTAAACGGCCTGTCACTGTAATGGTCTGGTTAAATGAGGTATGGATTCTCCCGGTCTCAATATTTACAAGCTTCTGCAGGGAATCCACATAGGTTAATTTAAGTTTGCCAAGGGTTCTGTATCTTAACAATTTTTTAGGCAGTTCGTGATCTTGCGCAAGCTTGGTAAGGACTTCCACATCTGTTGAATAGCCGGTTTTCTTTTTTGTTTTTTTAATGGTTTTTAAGTTTAGTTTTTCAAACAGGATGACCCCAAGCTGCTGGGAAGAATTAATGTTAAATTCTTCACCGGCAAGGCAATAGATCTTTTTCTCAAGGTTTTTCAATTCCAGTGCAAAGATGTTGGAAAGGTGTTTTAATGCATTCTTATCTACCTTAATCCCTTCCAATTCCATGTTGCCCAAAACCGTGATAAGGGGCACCTCAATATTCTCCATCAGATCGGAAAGGCCCTGATTCTTTATTTCTTTTTTAAAATACTGATAGGCCATAAAAGTGATGTCAGCGTCTTCAGATGCATAGTTTACTGCTTCAGAAATCGGGACCTGTTGGAAACCGATCTGGTTTTTGCCTTTACCTGCCACCTCTTCATAGGAAATAGTCTTATAGCCAAAAAGATCCATGGCAATCCTGTCAAGACTGTGGCCCCTTATGGACGGATTTAAAAGATAAGAGGCAATCATGGTATCAAAGGCAATTCCCTGCATGACAATACCGAAGTTTGACAGGACAATATAATCATACTTGATATTTTGACCGACCTTTTTGATATCCGGGTTTTCAAGGAGAGGTTTGAAAATTCTTAATATCTCCTCTTTGTCCGGCTGTTCGACTTTGTCTGGAAAGGTGTGGCCAATGGGGATGTAAAATCCCTGGTTTTTCCTGAAAGAAAAGGAAATCCCAACCAGTTGTGCTTTCATGGGATGTTTGGATGTGGTTTCCGTATCAATGGCAAAAATTTCTTTGTTTTCAAGAACCTGGGCCAGTTTCTCAAGTTCTTTGGTTGTTGTGATGAGTTTATATATTTTTTCAGATTTATCTGCTTTTTGCGCAAATTCTGTGGCAAGGGTTTTAAATTCCAGTTCCTGGAATAATTCAAAGGCTTTTTTCCTATCAAACGCTTTCAATTTGAATTCTTCGATTGTCTCCTTCACGGTAACAGAGGTATCAATGGTGGCCAGATCACGGCTTAGGAGGACAATATCTTTGCTGTTGGAAAGATTTTCATATAATTTTTTTTTCTTTTTAAGGCTGTCAAGATTTTCATAAATATTTTCAATGGAGCCAAACTGGATAATCAACTTTATGGCCGTTTTGGGTCCAACCCCCTGGACACCGGGAATATTATCCGAACTGTCTCCGGCAAGCCCGAGAACATCAATAAACTGCCCGGGTTCTATGCCCATATCAGCTTTTATTGTTTTCATATCCTTAATGGTATCTTTCATGGGATCCCACAGGGTGCATTTTTCTGTAATCAATTGGATAAAGTCTTTGTCACCGGTGACCATAACCACTTCAAATCCTTTTTCCTGTGCAAGTTTAGAATATGTTCCCACAAGATCGTCTGCTTCAAAACCCTGTTTTTCAACAACGGGAATATTTAATGCTGCGATGATTCGTTTGATATCAGGAATCTGAGCTGCCAGTTCTTCAGGCATGGGCGGACGGTTGGCTTTGTATTGATCATACATTTTATGCCTGAATGTGGGGCCCTTGACATCAAACATGACAACTGCATATTCAGGAGTATTATTCTTGAGTAATTTTAACAGGATTCTGGTAAAACCAAATGTGGCATTGGTGGGATGCCCTTTTGATGTGGAAAGACTTCGAATGGCATGAAATGCACGGTACAGGAAAGCACTGCCGTCGATAAGGAATATTTTTTTTGGATTGGCCATGTTAACATCCTTTTTTTTAAAAATATTGAATTTTTATTCAACTTTTATTCAATCATGGAGCATATATACTATCTTTTTTATTAAAGGAGAAGTATATTTCCATCATGACTCAAAAAGCTAAAATAAGAAAAGAAAAAAGGCGTGCAAAACAATCAAAACTCTGTCATTGCTGTGATCGGGAATTTATGTTCTGTTGGAATTGCAGGTGCGGGTTTTCCATGTGCCAGGAATGCATGTATGAGAATCTTTGGGGCATGACCTGCAACGGGATTACCTGGCAATGTCCTGATTGCGGCGAGCAGAATGGGTATGGCAATCAATAATAATTTTTAAAGGAGGAGAACATGGCAAAGAAAATCAATGTGGGGACTTTAATATCAGGCGGCGGGACAAACCTTCAGGCAATCATTGATGCATGCCTTAATAACTCGATTGATGCAAATATCCTTTTTACAGGTTCGGACAACCCCGGTGTGAAGGGGCTTGATCGGGCTAAAAAGGCAAATATCGATACCTTTGTAGTAGATTATTCTCAAATTATCGGTTCCTGTAAAAATAAAGGAATAAAAGAGACAGATCTTCCAGAGGATTTCAATCTGGATGAGATTCAGTCCAAACAGCAACTGGTTGATACCACTGCATCAAAAGAGCAGGCAGCTTTTTTTTTAAAAACCCGTGCCATTGCAGAAAGAAAATTTTTAGATATTATTCTTGCCTATGACATAGACCTTTTTGTCCTGGCTGGATTCATGCGGGTGTTGACACCCTATTTTATTGACAAAATTAATACAGAGCCGGGAAAGTATAAAATAATGAACATTCACCCCGCGCTTCTTCCTTCTTTTCCGGGCACAGACGGATATGGAGATACCTTTAGTTATGGCTGTAAAATCGGCGGGTGTACGGTCCATTTTATTGATTACGGGGAAGATACAGGTCCCATTATCGGGCAAAAAACATTTGAAATTGAAGATACTGACACCCTTGATGATATTAAGAAAAAAGGCCTCGTAAAAGAGTGGGAACTTTATCCCCAATGTATTCAAAAATTTGCTGATTCTTTGATTTAGTTTCCGGCTGAAGATGGAACCCGCTTATTGGCATATTTTGGAAAAATTAATTGAAGATATTTAAATTAAGACACTACAGAATATATGGTTTTTAAAAGCAGGTCTTTTTCTATGGGCTTTGCCACGTAGCTGTCCATTCCTAAATTTAAATATCGTTCTTTATCCCCCTTCATGGCATTGGCTGTCAAGACGATAATCGGAATATGTGTTTTGCTTTTTTTTTCAAGAGATCTGATTTTTAGTGTGGCTTGCTCGCCATCCATTATCGGCATTTGAATATCCATTAAAATAAGATCAAAGGGTTCTTGTTCGTATAATTGAATGGCTTCCTGGCCATTTTTAGCAATGGTAATAGAATGTCCTATTTTTCCAAGCAAAATGGACACAACTCTTTGATTGATAATATTATCTTCGGCCAGAAGAATTTTTAATTTACGTGTGACCTTCACGTTAGATGATTTTTCCGGATGTGG
Organism: Desulfobacula sp.; assembly: GCA_023144585.1. Lineage (GTDB taxonomy): Bacteria > Desulfobacterota > Desulfobacteria > Desulfobacterales > Desulfobacteraceae > Desulfobacula. Next base: position 8,990 of record JAGLFI010000028.1, read on the forward strand.
TGCGTTGATTGAAGCCATTCGATCTGTATCAATATCAGCAGGGTCAGGCTTTTGTTTTTTTAGCTTTATCGTAAACCAGAAAACAGATCCTTTGTTTAATTCACTGGTAACACCAATTTTACCATTCATCAATTCCGTCAGCTGTTTTGATATGGTAAGACCAAGGCCTGTGCCGCCAAATTTTCTTGTGATGGATGCATCTACCTGGGTGAATAGATTGAATAATTTGTCTGTTTTGTCCTGTGGAATACCAATCCCGGTATCCTTTATCTCAAACAGCAGCATCAAGTCATCGTTAACTTCTTCTTTTAATAGAATTTTTACAAAAATCTCTCCCTGGTCTGTGAACTTGATGGCATTGCCGATAAGATTTATCAGGATCTGGCGGATGCGTGCGGGATCTCCTGACAGATAATGTGGAATGTTTTTTTCAATAAGATAATAGACTTCAAGCCCTTTTTCAAATGCCTTTGGCGAAAGTATCTCAATAACGGCATCCATCACTGTTTTTATATTGAAGTCAATGGTTTCAATTTCCAGCTTACCCGCCTCAATTTTTGAGAAATCCAGGATATCATTAATGAGAACCAATAAAGCATCTGCGCTCTGTCGGGAGGATTCCACATAACTTTTTTGTTCCTGCGACAACCGGGTTTCTGAAAGGAGCTGCATCATACCGATAACACCATTCATCGGAGTTCTAATCTCATGAGACATATT
>JAGLFI010000280.1 GCA_023144585.1 Desulfobacula sp.
CCACAATGGCTGAAGCCAACAAGTACGCGGCATGGTTGTGGAAGAAAAATCATGCACCTGAAAAATTACTTGCATGGATCAAAAAATACCACACCTGGATGCGAAAATAACCAAGTTGTAAGATGAAAAACAAACCATTTAAAAGGAGGAAGAATTCAAATGAAAGTAACTATTACAAAACAGTGCATGGGCGACAGAAACTGCAACGAACTTTGTTCGGAAGTTTTTGAGTATGATGAAGATCAATTAAAGTCTACGATTAAAGTGGATGAGATTCCGGATCATCTGAAAGACATCGTTCGTAAGGCAGCAGATGAATGTGGTGCCGACGCTATTATTATTGAAGAATAAAAAAGAAGGTGTATATGATTAAGTTCAGAGAAAGTCAGACCGCAAAAAATCTTCATATTTCTTTTGCAGCAGAAACTCAGGCCAGAACCCGGTATGATTTTTTTGCAAACAAAGCCCGGGAAGAAGGGTTTATCCAGATTGCAAAAATATTTGATGAAACAGCGGGTCAGGAATTTGAACATGCATTGCGGTTTTTTAAATTTTTTAACGGGGGAGATCTTGAAATGAAATGGATCTTTCCCACCGGCGTGATTAAAGATACCCGTGCCAATCTTCTTTCAGCAGCAGCTTTGGAAAAATATGTCAATGAAGATATGTATGAAAAGTTTGCAAAGATAGCTGAAGAAGAAGGGTTTGAGAGGGCACAAGATACGTTCAGCAATATTATTGTAGCGGAAAAGCATCATGAAAAGCTCTATCTTGAGCTGGCCCAAAATATTGCAACGGACAGGGTTTTTCAAAAGGATGAAGAAAAAGTCTGGCGCTGTCTGAGCTGCGGATATCTTCATACAGGGAAATCCGCACCGAAAAAGTGTCCTGCCTGTGTAAAACCGACAGGGTATTTTGAATTGCTATATGAAAACTGGTAAAAACTATCCGGCACAGCAAGCGAGACACTTGTGACTCGTTTGCTGTGCCCTATGTGTATCATAAAATTTTTTATCCTCCTTTGCCTCCTGTCTCCAATCGATAGAATCCTTTATTTAAACTGCTTTCTGTGGAAATGACACTACAGGCACGCAATTTGCTCTATTTATATGCAAAGTTGATTTAAAACACAAAAAACTGGAGGAATATATGAATTTTCGTGAAATAAAAAAGAATTTTGATCTAATGAGTTCCCTGGATTGGGAAATGACACCGGAAGAGGCCATTGCACTTCACCTTGAATGGGGGCCGTTAAGATCACAGGCCTATTATAATTCAAGGGATAGTCATAATGAAACCGTCTATTTTATCATTAATACATGGACAAGGCCCCCCATTTTAACCCTGGTCAGAAGAATAGGGTTTGATTCCGAGGAGCTTGGAGATTTCAGGCTTCCCCAAAAACTTGAAGATGAGTTTATGAAAGGAATCGGTCAGTATAAAGGCGTATATGCAGTTGAAGGAAAAGTGCGGGATTGGCTGAAAAAGGAACTTGAGGTTTAGCTGAAGTTTGATTGCCCGGCATCCGGGGCAAAAATAAAAACCCTCTGCTATGATTGCTGCCCCGGATGTTTTTTTAACGGCCTTTATTATTATTTTTAATAAAATTTTTTACCATCATATCCCCCAGCTCTTTTGAGCGTTTTGTGGCTGATTCTATGGCATTGATCATGGTGGTTCGAAGTCCTCCCTGTTCCAGGGTATGGATACCGGCGATGGCTGTCCCGCCAGGGGATGCCACCCTGTCTTTGAGCTGCCCGGGATGTTCTTTTGATTCAAGTAAAAGTTTTGCCGCCCCGAGAACTGTCTGTGTAGATAAAAACAGAGAGTCTTTCCTTGATAACCCCATTTTTACACCGGCATCGGCCATGGCCTCAACAATGATAAAAATATAGGCAGGCCCGCTTCCGCTTAATCCTGTAAACGCATCCATGAGAATATTTTCCTGGATAAATACAGTTTCTCCGACAGAATCGAAAATGGCTCTTGCAACAGCCACATCATCATCTGATGCGAATTCACCGGCTGCAATTGCTGTGGCGCTTTCTTTTACAAATGCGCAGATATTGGGCATGACCCTGATCAGCCGGAGGTTTTTATGGAGTCCTGCTGCAATGGCAGCCAAGGGAACACCTGCTGCTATGGAAATAATCAGTTTCGATCGATCAAGGACAGATGCAGTCTCTTTTAAGACCGATCCTAAAATCTGGGGTTTTGTGGCGTAGACGATGATATCAGATTTTTTTGCCACTTCAATATTGTCTGTGGTGGTTGAAATATTGTATTTATTTTTAATTTCTTCTAAAAGATCTTCGGAAATATCCGAACAGATAATATTTTCAGGTTTTG
>JAGLFI010000281.1 GCA_023144585.1 Desulfobacula sp.
AATCAATTATTAAAGAAGATATAAAGAACAATAAAAATAGCGGTAACGTTGTCACCCGCTTCCCGCCTGAGCCCAATGGCTATCTTCATATAGGGCATGCAAAATCCATTTGCCTGAATTTCAATATGGCAAATAAATTTAATGGCAAATGCAATCTGAGATTTGATGATTCCAATCCGACAAAAGAAAAACAAACCTATATTGATTCCATCAAAGCAACCGTTAACTGGCTGGGATTTGAATTTGGAACCCCTTTATTTGCCTCCGATTATTTTGACCGGCTCCATGACTTTGCCGTTGAACTGATTAAAAAAGGCAAAGCTTATGTGTGCAGTCTTACTGCCGATGACATCAGAGAATACCGCGGCACCTTGACCCGGCCCGGAAAAGACAGCCCGTACAGAAAAAGATCCATTGAAGAAAACTTGAGCCTGTTTACCCGGATGAAAAACGGTGACTTTGGGGAAGGTGAACATACTCTCCGGGCAAAAATCAATATGAAGTCACCCAATATCAATCTTCGTGACCCCATCATTTACAGGGTGAAAAAAGCGTCTCACCCCAGAACCGGACATCAGTGGTGTATCTATCCCATGTATGATTTTACTCATTGTCTTTCAGATGCTCTGGAAGGGGTCACTCATTCTTTATGCAGCCTTGAATTTGAGGATCACAGGCCGTTGTACGACTGGACACTGGATCAGCTTGAAACCCCATGTCATCCGCAGCAGATTGAATTTGCACGGATGAATATCAACTATACTATTTTAAGTAAAAGAAAACTGCAGCGGCTTGTGGAGGAAAACCATGTCAATGGATGGGATGACCCAAGGCTCCCTACGCTGGAAAGCATGAAAAGAAGAGGGTATACGCCCGAATCCATTAGAAATTTTTGCAACATTATCGGTGTTTCCAAAAAAGAAAGTCGTATTGACATGGGACTTCTGGAAAGCTGTCTGAGAGATGACTTAAACGAAAAAGTCCCCCGGGTCATGGGAGTGTTAAGGCCCTTAAAAGTGACCATTGAAAATTATCCCGACGGCCGGGCAGAGGAACTTGTCGCCAAAAACCATCCCCAGAAAGAGGAAATGGGCACAAGAACCATCACCTTTTCCAAGGAGATCTATGTTGAGCAGGATGATTTTATGGAAAATCCACCTAAAAAATTTTTTCGCCTGGGCCCGGGTCGAGAAGTCCGGTTGCGATATGCTTACCTGGTTACCTGCAAGAATATCATAAAAGACGAAGCCGGCAATGTAAAAGAACTGATCTGCACCTATGATCCTGAAACAAGAGGGGGCAATGCCCCGGACGGACGGAAAGTCAAAGGCACCATTCACTGGGTCAATGCCAATGATTGCATTGATGCAAAAGTAAGGCTCTATGACCGGCTGTTTAAAGATGAGAATCCGGAAAAGGATAAACAGGATTTTATTGAAAATTTAAATCCCGGATCCCTGGAAGAGCTTGAATCCTGCAAACTGGAAAAAAGTTTGATCAATGCTGAACCTGAAGATGCTTACCAGTTTGAAAGGCTTGGATACTTTTGCCTGGATTCTAAAGATCGGGCCTCTAAAGATGCCTCCAGAGATAATCCAGTATTTAACAGAACTGTGACAATGAGGGATGCCTGGACAAAGCTGAGAAAAAAGTCTTAAACTCATGTAGGCTTAACAAAAAATTTATTCAAATCGCCAGGTAGTTCCTTCCGGGCCGTCCTCTAGGACAATATTCTTAGCTTGAAGAAGGTCCCTTATCTCATCTGCTCTTGAAAAATCCTTGTTTTTACGGGCTGCTGTCCGTTGCTGGATTAACTCTTCAATTTCAGCGGGATCAATGGCCATATCTGTCATACCCCTATCTTTTTTGGCCTTAAAATAGGATTGCGGATCCAGTAAAAACATGCCAAGAATGTTGGAGATGGCCTTAATATCATTATAGAAAAAGTTCAGAGTTTCCAGACTGCCTTCATCCAATACCTCATCTGCATCATCCAGAAGCTTGTTCCCTTTTTTAACCGCTTCAAAAATAGATGCCAGGGCCTTGGCAGAATTAAAATCATCATTCATGGCATTGGAAAAATTATTCCACAGATCTCCCTTCCGGGACCCATCAACTTTACACCCTGCCTTTTCCACTCTTGCAAGAAAGGCATAAATCCTGTCCAGGCCTATAAATATTTCTCTCATGGAGTCTTCAGTGTAATCAATGGGACTTCGGTAATGCTTTGACAAAAGAAACATGCGGATTACCTCAGAGGAATACGTCGCAAGAACTTCCTTGATCATGGTAAAATTGCCCAAAGATTTTGACATCTTTTCATTGTTAATGTCCACAAACCC
>JAGLFI010000282.1 GCA_023144585.1 Desulfobacula sp.
TGGAAAAAAAATCGGAATGACCAATGTGTTTTCTTCAGAAGGAAAGCTCGTTCCTGTTACCGTTGTGCAGGCAGGCCCTTGTGTTGTTACCCAGGTTAAAACCAAAGAGACAGATGGGTATAACGCGCTTCAGCTTGGATTTGATGAAAAGAAAGTTGAAAAACTGAACAAATCCATAGCAGGACATTTGAAAAAAGCCGGTGATAAAGGATTTCGTGTTTTAAGGGAATTTAGAACCGATGATCTTGAAGATGTTGAAGCAGGTGCTGTTATCGGAATTGATGTGTTTGCTGTAGGCGATAAAGTAAATATATCCGGAATTTCGAAAGGACGCGGTTTTCAGGGTACCATTAAAAGACACGGTTTCAGCCGTGGCCCTGAAACACATGGTAGCAGAAATCATAGAAAACCAGGATCCATTGGAAATAGTGCCTGGCCCGGAAGAGTTTTTAAGGGAAAGAAACTTCCCGGTCATATGGGTACAAATAAAGAAACTGTAAAGAATCTTACAATTGTAGACATTAAGCATGAAGATAATCTCCTGTTGGTAAAAGGCGCAGTGCCGGGTTTTAAAACAGGAATATTGGAAGTTCAAAAGATTAATAAAAAGTAAAAAGGCGTGAGATGTCTCTCACAGCTCTTACCTTAATAGTTAGATTAAAATGCGGCTATGGGTATTGCAATATTTTCGCAGTGATGCATAGCTGATCAAAATTTATGAGGAAGAATATGGCTGCTGTAGATGTATTAAACAATGCAGGTAAAAAAGTGTCTGAAACTCAGCTTCCTGACGAAATTTTCAACACACCCATCAAAATAAGTGTTCTTCACGAAGTTGTTCGATCCCAGCTCGTTGCAAAACGGGAAGGAACGGCTGCGTGTAAAACACGGGGTATGGTGAAAGGCAGTACTAAAAAGCTTTTCAGGCAAAAAGGAACCGGTAATGCACGTGCCGGTAGTGTAAAATCACCTTTAAGAAAGGGTGGTGGAGTGATTTTTGGACCGTCTCAGAGATCCTATGCGATAAAAGTACCCAAAAAAGTAAAAAAACTTGCATTGAAAATGGCATTAAGCTCTAAGGTGGAAGATAATACTATTTATGTGATTGATGATTTTAACCTTGAAGCCGTTAAAACCAGAGAACTTGCCAATGTACTCAAAACTTTAACGCTTTCTGATCTGTTAATTGTTTCTGATACAGAAGATACAAACCTTTTGCTATCTTCCAGAAATATTCCCGACGTTAAAGTGATTAAGACTGAGGGGCTGAATGTGTTGGATATTTTAAAGTTTAGAAACCTTCTTATAGTAGAATCCTGCATTAAAAATATCACGGGGAGGTTAAGCTAAGATGAATCGATATGATATTATCAGAGGCCCTTTGGTTACTGAAAAAACAACCCTTCAAAAAGAATTGAACAACCAGGTGACATTTAAAGTTGATAAAAGAGCCAACCGGGTTGAAATCAAGGATGCTGTCGAGAAAAATTTCAATACCAAGGTAAAGCAGGTCAGAACTGTGCAGGTAAAAGGAAAAGTAAAACAGCGCGGCAGAATTATCGGCAAAAGAAAAGACTGGAAAAAAGCGATAATTACATTGATGCCAGGACAAAGAATTGATTTTTTTGAAGGTGTTTAATAGAGAGGCTATACATGTCAACTATAATTAAGACAAAACCGACATCTCCAGGAAGACGTACTCAGGAATACCTTTCTTTTGAAGAAATTATCAAAACAAAGCCTGAGAGACGACTGACAAAAAAGCTAAACAAACATGCCGGACGAAACTCCTATGGGAGAATTACTGTACGGCATAGAGGTGGCGGAGCAAAAAAGAAATATCGTATTATTGATTTTAAAAGAGATAAAGAAGGTATCCCCGCAAAGGTGTCCGCTATTGAATATGATCCCAACAGGAGTGCCAGGATTGCTCTTTTAGTTTATGCTGATGGTGAAAAAAGATATATTCTGGCACCGTTGGATGTAAAAGTCGGTGATATTTTGGAAACAGGACCAGAAGCGGATATTAAGCCTGGTAACTGCATGCCCCTTGAAAATATTCCAACGGGTACAAGGATTCATAATATTGAATTAAAGCGGGACAAGGGTGGCCAGATTGTCAGAAGTGCAGGTGGTTATGCACGGCTTATGGCAAAAGAAGGTACTTATGCTCAGGTTCTTTTGCCGTCAGGTGAGGTTAGAATGATTCACCTGAAATGCAAAGCAACCGTCGGCAGAGTCGGCAATGAAAAACACGGTGATGTCAAAATAGGTAAAGCAGGTCGATCTCGATGGTTGGGAAGACGCCCGTCTGTTCGTGGTGTTGCCATGAACC
>JAGLFI010000283.1 GCA_023144585.1 Desulfobacula sp.
GCTTCATGGGCAAAAGCATTGGCACCCACGATGGCCCGGTTCGGCTGCACCAGAATGCCCGTGATCATACTGACAAGACGGCTTGTGGGATAAATCCTTGTGGTATCGATGGATGTGGTCTGGGGAAAGAAATTGGGTCTTGTGTACAGAGACATGACCACTTCCTCGAGCGCAGTGTTTCCGGCTCTTTCTCCAATACCATTGATGGTGACTTCAACCTGCCTTGCACCAGCTTTTATGGCAGCAAGAGTGTTGGATGTAGCAAGCCCCAGATCATTATGGCAATGAACACTCAAGATGGCCTTATCCATATTGGGCGTATTTTTCATGACATATTTGACAAGCTCACTGTATTCTTCCGGGATGGCGTATCCCACCGTGTCCGGAAGATTAATGGTGGTGGCACCGGCATCAATAACCGCTTCAAATATCTCGCATAAAAAGGAAGGATCGGATCTTGATCCGTCTTCTGCTGAGAACTCCACATTATCGGTATAGGATGCGGCAAGTTTTACGGATTTGATCGCCTGTTCCAATACCTGTTCCTTTTCCATCTGGAGTTTATATTTCATATGCAGTTCAGATGTGGCAATAAAGGTGTGGATTCTTGGGTGTGCTGCATTTTTAATAGCGTTCCATCCTCGATTGATATCATCATCACTGGCCCTGCAAAGTGCGGCAACCTGGGTAACCTTAAGCGTTTCGGCAATCGCCTTGACCGCTTCAAAGTCACCCATTGATGCGGCCGGGAATCCTGCTTCAATCACATTGACACCCAGTTTTTCAAGCTGGGTGGCTATCCGCAGTTTTTCCGCCTGATTCATGCTGGCTCCGGGTGATTGTTCTCCATCTCTTAAAGTGGTGTCAAAAATAATAATTTGATTATCTGTTGTCATTTTATTTTGCCTTATTTTTATTATCTAATGAGAGTTTATATTGAAAACTGTCGGCCAAAGCCTGCCAGCTTGCTTCTATAATATCTTCTGAAACACCGATGGTTGAAAAAATATTGTTTTCATCCCAGGATTCAATCAAAACGCGTACTTTTGCATCGGTTCCATCCATCCCGTCAATGACCCGAACCTTGAAGTCCACCAGGTGCATGTCGTCAACTTGTGGAAATGTGGTGGCAAGCGCTTTCCTTAATGCATTATCCAATGCACTGACAGGCCCCTCGCCTTCTGCCGAAGTGATTTCGGTTTTATTGCCCATCCTGATTTTGATCATGGCATGGGAATAGCAGGGGCGTTCCTTGTCTTTTTCAACCACCACCCTGAAGGATTCAAGCTCGAAATGAGGGACAAACTGATCGGTGAGTTTCTCCATGATAAGTTTTAAAGAGCCTTCTGCCGCATCAAATTCAAACCCGTAATCTTCAAGATCCTTGATACTGGTTACGATCTGGTAGCCGGCGGCCCCGTCTTTACCTAAGTCCACCCCGAGTTCTTTGGCTTTATATTCGATATTACTCTTGCCGGACTGCTCTGAAACAATGACACGCCGTTTGTTTCCCACAAGTTCCGAAGAGATATGTTCATAGGCCATGGGGTTTTTCATGATGGCATTGACATGAACTCCGCCTTTATGGGCAAAAGCACTCTTACCGACAAAGGGTCTTGAATTCACCGGCGGTACATTGGCAGTTTCAGAAATAAACCGGGAGAGGTTCTGTAGTCTTTCAAGGTTTTCGCGGCTGATACAATCTTTGTCCATTTTAAGAGCAAGGATAGGGATAATAGCGGTCAGATCCGCATTGCCGCACCGTTCGCCGTAACCATTGATGGTTCCCTGAACCATGGTTGCTTCTGCATGAACCGCAGTGATTGAATTGGCCACAGCCATGGCACAGTCATTGTGGGTGTGAATGCCAAAGATAAGGTCAGAGTTTGTCTTAACCTGAAGGTCAGACCGGAATAGAGGACCTCCCTGTCGTGGTCCAAAAGATAGGCAATACTCTCTTTAATCATGGCAAGATTTTCTTTTTTTGTATTCTGCATGATGGATTCAATATGAAGATCCCATGATTTCCCAAACAGGGTGATAACAGGAGCTTCGCTGTTTAATAGTGCCTGGATGTTGGCATCTTGCTCGCATGTTTTCCCCTGTCGCCGGGTGGAGCCGAAAGCCGCTATTTTGGCATTTTTGAATTCCATATCTTTTACCATTTCAAAAAAATGCTGGGCACCCGGATTTGATCCAGGCCATCCGCCTTCAATATAATGAATACCTGAATCATCAAGACGTTTGGCTATTTTTACCTTGTCTTCAGGGGAAAAAAATATATTTTCTCTCTGCATGCCATCCCTTAGCGTGGTATCATATAAAAGT
>JAGLFI010000284.1 GCA_023144585.1 Desulfobacula sp.
CCATGGGTTGAAATAAAATATTGAAGTACGGTCAATCCTTCACGGAAACAAGCTGTAATCGGATTTTCAATGATTTCACCGGAAGGTTTAGCCATCAACCCCCTCATCCCGGCCAGCTGACGCATCTGGTCTTTACTTCCACGAGCACCTGAATCTGCCATTACAAACACAGCATTCAACTCTTCGGGAGCATCATCATCCTTGACACCAGTCGGATTTTTCATGGCTTCCATCATGGCATCAGCAATATCATCCGTGCTTTGTGCCCAGATATCAACTACCTTGTTATATTTTTCCCCTTGTGTAATCAGGCCTTCTGAGTATTGATCTTTAATATCATCTATCTGTTTTTCAGCCTTGGCAATCATATCCCATTTGTTATCCGGGATAATCATATCATCAATACAAATGGAAAGACCGCCTAAGGTTGAATATTTATACCCGATATCTTTAAGCCTGTCAGAAAGGATAACAGTTTCCTTCAAGCCAATATTACGGTATGCATAATCAATGAGTTTTACAATGGATGACTTATCCATGAGCTTATTCACAAGCTTGAAAGGCAGCGTGGTTCTGCGCTCATCCACTTTAAATATGGTATAAATGTCGCCCACTTTTCTGATGCCGGTATACTGATCTTTCTTTAAACCAAAAAGCTGTTCAACGATAATCTCAGACACCTGGAATATATTTTTAAATTCCTTTCTGGTCAGAATATCAGTTTTTCCCTTGGTCTTTTTAACCTCAGCATCAGAATATTTTTTTAAAACTTTATCAAATACCTTTCCGGCTTTCAGCTCTTCCATTGCCGCTTCGCAATCTTCCAGAGTCTCAGTTCTGATTCTGCTCAATGCCAGGAGTGTATCACCTGGAATCGTTTCCCAGAGAAGGATTCTTCCGGTAGTGGTATCATACATTTCACTATCAATTCGAACTTTAATTTTGGCATGAAGTGCAAGCTCGCCGGCATCAAATGCATATCTGACTTCCTCAATGCTTGAAAGCACAGTCCCCTCGCCCTTTTGACTGCGCACTGCACGGGTCATGTAATAAATACCCAGAACAATATCCTGGGTGGGTACAATAATGGGTTGACCATTTGCCGGAGACAGGATGTTATTGGTTGACAGCATCATGATCCTTGCCTCAAGCTGGGACTCAAGAGAAAGCGGTACGTGAACCGCCATCTGATCACCGTCAAAATCAGCATTAAACGCAGGGCAAACCAGAGGATGAAGCTGAAGCGCTTTTCCTTCAATCAGAACCGGTTCAAATGCCTGAAATCCAAGACGATGAAGGGTGGGCGCCCTGTTGAGCATGATGGGATATTCTTTTACAACCGATTCAAGTGCATCCCAGACCTCGGTTTCCTCACGCTCAACCATTTTTTTGGCACTCTTAACCGTTGAGACAAGACCTTTTTTCTCAAGATAATTATAAATAAAAGGTTTAAAGAGCTCTAAGGCCATCTTTTTGGGGATACCACATTGGTGGAGCCGCAATTCAGCACCAACGGTAATAACCGTACGGCCGGAGTAATCCACCCGTTTACCTAAAAGATTCTGTCTGAAACGACCCTGTTTTCCTTTTAAAGTATCACTCAATGATTTTAATGGTCTTTTGTTGGTACCGGTAACTACTCTACCATGACGGCCATTATCAAACAAAACATCCACTGCTTCCTGAAGCATTCTTTTTTCATTTCTGACAATGATATCAGGTGCATTCAGATCCACCAGTCTTTTCAAGCGATTATTTCTGTTGATTACCCTTCGATACAGATCATTTAAATCAGATGTGGCAAAGCGCCCTCCTTCAAGAGGCACCAACGGTCTTAAATCCGGAGGAAGAATCGGGCATGCGGTCAATATCATCCGTGTGGGCTCAATGCCTGAATTTAAAAATGCATCAATCACTTTAAGCCGTTTGGACATCTTCTGTTGTTTGGCTACGGATTTGGTGAGACGAATCTCTTCTTTAAGCTCATCATGAACCTGTTTAAGATCAATCTCTTCCAGCAGCTTTAAAATAGCTTCCGCACCGATACCGGCTTCGAACTCATCACCAAAAGCTTCCTGGGCTTCATAATATTGATCATCAGACAGAAGTTGAAGTTTTTTAAGACTTGTATCTTTAGGATCAATGACAAGATAGGAATCAAAATAGAGAACTTTTTCAAGATTTTTCAAGGTCAAATCAAGAACATTGCCTATTTTACTGGGAAGACTTTTCAAAAACCAGATGTGAGACACAGGAGATGCCAGTTCAATATGAGCCATTCTCTCCCGTCGCACTTTTGACTGAATAACTTCAACACCGCATTTTT
>JAGLFI010000285.1 GCA_023144585.1 Desulfobacula sp.
TTTGTGACATCAAAATCTGAAAAATTACCCAGCATAAACCTGCAGGTATTCCTGATACGTCGGTATGCATCAGATAATTGCTTGATAATATTATTAGAGATACTGATATCTCCCTTATAATCCGCCGAAGCCGCCCAAAGTCTTAAAACATCTGCACCATATTGTTTGATCACAGAGTCGGGTGCCACAACATTTCCCACAGACTTGGACATTTTATGACCCTTTTCATCCACAACAAACCCGTGGGTGAGAACGGCTTTATAGGGAGCACTTCCTGTTCTGCCAACACTGGTCAGCAAGGATGAATGAAACCATCCCCTATGCTGATCACTTCCCTCAAGATACATGTCCGCAGGCCGGAACAGACCTTCTCTTTCATCCAGAACTGCTGCATGGCTGACACCTGAATCAAACCATACATCGAGAATATTATGGTCTTTTGTGAATTCAGTGGAACCGCATTTCTCACATTTGGCACCTTTTGGCATCAAAAATTCAGCCTCTTTGTCAAACCAGATATCAGAAGAGTGCTCGGTGAATAATTCATGTATTTTATCAACAGATTTCTGGGTCACATAGACCTCTTTACACGCTTTACAATGAAACACCGGAATGGGAACCCCCCAGGATCGCTGCCTGGAAAGACACCAGTCAGGGCGGTTTTCAATCATGGAATAAATCCTTTCCCGGCCCCAGGTTGGAATCCACTGTACATTATTAATTTCATCCAGACTTTTCTGCCGAAGTTCAAGCTTATCCATGGAAATAAACCATTGAGGCGTAGCCCGGTATATAACAAGCTTTTTACAACGCCAGCAATGGGGATAGGAATGGGACAGGTTTTCATTTTTTAAAAGAAGATTTAAACTTTCCAGTTTCTCATTAATCTGTTGATTGGCTTTAAAAATAAATTGCCCGCCAAAGTGCTCAACATCCTTGGAAAACACACCATTGTCTTCTACCGGCGAATAACATTCAAGATCATACTTTTTACCCACAATATGGTCATCCGCACCATGACCGGGTGCGGTATGAACACAGCCTGTCCCAGCTTCAAGTGTTACATGATCCCCTAAAATAATTAAAGAGTCTCTGTCATATATGGGATGTTTACATTTTTTGTTTTCAAGCTGCCTGGATGAAAACTCTTTGATGATAGTATAATCCACAATTCTAAATTCTTTCATCACCTGATCTGCCAGATCTCCGGCAACAATCAAAACGCCCTGATGCTGCGTTTTAACTGCCACATAAACAAAATCAGGATGAAGACAAATCCCTAAATTGGCCGGAATAGTCCAGGGGGTTGTGGTCCAGATCACAACAAAGATATCTTCTTTAATATCCGGCAGGATATCAGAAAGATCATCTTTAACAGGAAATTTTACAAAAATAGATGATGATGTATGATCATGATATTCGATTTCAGCTTCTGCCAGAGCTGTGTGGCAGCTACAGCACCAGTAAATCGGTTTTTTACCTAAAAACATATCCCCGGCAAGTGCAAACTGACCGCATTCTTTTGCAATCCTGGCTTCATAAGGATAATTCATGGTCAAATAAGGATTATCCCATTCACCCATGACGCCGAACCGTTTAAATTCCTCACTCTGAATATCGACAAATTTAGCAGCATAAGAGCGGCATTCCCTTCTAACCTGAACATCGCTCATCTTTCTTTTCTTTTTACCTAATTTTTTGTCTACATTATGTTCTATAGGGAGTCCGTGGCAATCCCAACCCGGAATATAGGGAGCATTAAATCCGGACATCTGCTTGAAGCGAATGATAATATCCTTTAATATTTTGTTAATGGCATGTCCCATATGCAAATGACCGTTTGCATATGGAGGGCCGTCATGGAGAATAAACGGTTCCCTGTCTTTGGATTGTTCTCTTAATTTTTCATAAATTTTCTTTTCTTCCCATTCTTTTAACTGCTGGGGTTCGCGTTGCGGCAGATTGGCCTTCATGGCAAATTTTGTAGACGGCAGATTCAAAGTTTTTTTATAATCCATTATTCCTCCGGTATTCGGATCTGTTGATATTCAATAGCTGAACTTTTCTTTTTAAAGCCAAACCGGTAAAATGTCAAGAAATAACAAGTAAAATTAGATGGTCGCAAGTAACTTTTTTTAAACCCAGCCACTTAACGTTACGCCATACAGAGCCTGTAGCAAGATGTTCCAAAATGCTCCGTAAAGCCGAACCAACTTGAACTATTCACCATACCAAGAATACAATACTGATGTGGTCAAGTAAAAACGGACATTTTTCCTAAGCTGCTTTTTCCATTTCCCATAATCTTTCATATCCTTT
>JAGLFI010000286.1 GCA_023144585.1 Desulfobacula sp.
GATGACCCCGTGAATGAATACCATTATTTAAAGATCGAAATTATGAATTTGTTCATTTCATCAAAGCTGATTTCATCAACCCTTGCTTTTCCAATTTGTTCAAGAAAAACGTAAAAAAGATTGCTGCCCTGCTTTTTCTTATCTTTACTGGCAGCCCTGATAATCTCTTTTGCATTATAATCAAGACTTGTTGGAAGATTAAGGTCGTTTAAAAGCCGGATGATTCGTAGAACATCTTTTTGTTTTATCAGGTGTTTAGCCTGTGAAAACCTGGCGGCCGCTACCATACCCATGGAGACAGCCCTTCCATGGCCTGCTTTTTCGATTTTTTCAATGGCATGGCCAATGGTGTGGCCAAAATTGAGTTTTCTTCTTTCACCCGATTCTTTTTCATCCTGCTGGACCACTTGGGATTTTATTTTTACAGAAGTTGCCACAAGTTTAAAAATTGTATCATCATCAAGAGTAAGGGCTTTTTGTTTGTTGTTTTCAATAAAATCAAACATATCGGCATCTGAAATCAATGCATGTTTGACGATTTCGGCAAGACCGTTTGAAATTGCTTTTTTGGGCAGGGTTTGTAAAAGATCAGTGTCACAAATCACAAATTCGGGCTGATTAAAAACCCCCACCATGTTTTTATAGGAATCCAGATTGACCCCGTTTTTTCCACCAACACTGGCATCCACCTGGGATAAAAGAGAGGTGGATACAAATCCGAAGTTTACCCCCCTTAAAAAGGTAGAAGCCGCAAATCCTGTAATATCACAGACAATACCACCACCGATTCCCACAATAAAGCTATCACGGTCACAGGAATGATGGATAAGCTCTTTGAGTATGGTTTCAACAGTTGCAAGGGTTTTAATCCCTTCTCCGGTGCCAATGGTGATGACGGGAACATTCGGGAAATCTTTTTGATAATATTTTTTTATATTTTCATCTGTGATAATAATCGTCTGGGTGGAAGGCAGGTAGCTTTCCAGATTCTTAAGGCTTTCTCCCACATAGATTGAAGAAAGCCCTAATTGTCCTTTAACATGGAATTTTTTCACTATTATTTCCAACAATTGTATGGATAGCGTTCATTTTTTTCATGACTTCAATAAACTGCTCGGGGTATAAAGATTGTGCTCCATCGCTCATGGCTTCTTTTGGATTGTTGTGAACTTCAATCATCACGCCATCAGCATCTAAAGCTGCTGATGCATAGGCAAGGGATATAACCTGGTCTCTGACACCGGCTGCATGGCTGGGATCGATAATGATGGGAAGGTGGCTTTCTTTTTTGACTGCCGGCACAACAGAAAGATCTAAGGTGTTTCTGCTGTGTCTTACAAAGGTTCTTATCCCTCTTTCACAAAGAATGATATTGTTGTTGCCTTCTTCCATGATATATTCAGCCGCCATAAGCCACTCCTGAAGTGTGGCAGACATTCCTCTTTTCAAAATCACAGGCCTGTCCGATTTTCCGGCACGTCTTAAAAGACTGAAGTTCTGCATGTTTCGGCTGCCAATCTGGACAAGATCAGCATATTGTTCCACAAGATCAAAGTTTTCAACATCCATGACTTCTGTTACAACAGGCAGTCCTGTTTCTTCCCGTACTTTTGCTAAAAAGATAAGGCCTTGTTTCCCAAGCCCCTGGAAAGAATAAGGAGAGGTTCTCGGCTTAAATGCACCACCTCTGAATATTTTTGCACCGGCATCTTTAACAGATATAGCAATAGATAGAACCTGGTTCTGGCTTTCAACTGCACATGGGCCGGCAATTACAGGCAGGCTTCCATTCCCGAAAACAGCATCACCAATTGTCACCTGGGTGTTTTCTGGCTTAAACTCCCGGCTGACAAGTTTATACGGTTTTGTCATTGGTGTGTTTACCATAACTTGAATTTTCTCTTCACTTGTGCTTTTTTCCATTACTACTAACATTATATTTTTCCATTTGGATTTGTATCAGTATTCACTCTTTTGAGCAATAAAAAAAGGCTGTCGGTTTGGTTTATAACCTTAAAAATATTAAAAGGTTTCAATTATTGTTTGATTTTACTTTGTCATCACGATATACTTTGAATTTCAGACAAAAAAGCAAGGGTTTGAAAATGGAATACATACAATCAAAGAAGAAGACTCCCGATGCGGTGGAAGCATTTACAGGCGGAATTGCCCATGATTTTAACAATCTTTTAGTTTGACGTAAAAACCCTGGCCCTGTGGGCCAGGTCAGAGTTCAAAGGCTTTGCCATTTGAACATTTTACTATGGACAAATTATTTCCAAAATTTTGCAAATATTTTTATAATATG
>JAGLFI010000287.1 GCA_023144585.1 Desulfobacula sp.
ATTTCCTTAAAAGAAATCAGGCCGTAAGGACGGAAAATCATAACAAAAATTAAAATCAAAGGAATAATAATCCATTTAAAGAGCTCAAGCGGTCTTAAGGCCTCACCCAGAACATTGATAGTGACAGCACCGACAATGGAGCCGACAATGGAATTGAGTCCGCCAAAATAAACCATGGCAAGTATCTCGGCAAGCCGGTTGATGCTGAACATACCGGGATTGATATACGTCAGAATATGGGCAAACAATCCCCCGGCAATCCCGGCCCAGAAGGCACCGAACATAAAGGCCGTCATTTTTGTTTTCCGTGTTTTAACCGTCATGGATTCCGAAGCCGCCTCATCATCCCGGACAGCATTTAACGCTTTTCCCATGATAGAGGTAACAAAATTGTGGACAATCCAAATGCACAGCATGGTCCAAATAAAGATGATGGGCAGGGGTGCATAATCAGGCTGACCGCCCATTCCCCTGGCCCCGCCGATAACATTCAGGTTTTCAATAGCACTCTTTACAATAAACATGAATGCAAGAGATATAATCGCCAGGTAATCGCCTCGGGTTCTAAAGGAAGGAATCGCCACAAGCAGCGAACCTAAGGAGGCTGCGATTCCACCTGCCAGCAAGGCAAAGGGAAAGAGCCATGGACCTAAGACCGGGGATAAAACAGCAGCACCGAATGTTTTGTCACTGACAAAAAAATAAAGCGTTATGATGGAAGAAACATAGGCACCAATTGCCATGAACCCGGGGTGGGAGCAGGAGAACTCTCCCTGGTATCCGTTAATCACATTGATACTGATGGTCAAGATGATGGAGACCAGCGTCAGCTTAACAACCAATACCCTGTAATCATTGATCCCGGCCCATAGATGAAGCACGCCGTAAAAAAGGATTAAATGAACAATAGAGGATACCCATAAAGGTGTTTTTTCCAGAAGAACGGCCAGGGGATTGGTGAAAAAAGTGGTGGCTTTTGCTATCAAAAGAATCGGGATAATATATACGATAAGATCATACCCGACGACTCCGAGTATCATCATTGGATTTTTAAGCATGATCAGAGTGCCGAATAAAACCGGTATTTTGGGTAATCCCAGATAGTATGAGATATAATCATATCCCCAATAATACTCGATGAGCACGGCTGTAAAAAAGCCTAACATCCAGCCCAACACCGGCACTGTGGAAAACATGTTGATAAATTTTCTTGCTGTTTTCATATAATTTTTCTGTATAGTCTTCAGTGAAAAAATTAAAGCCGTAATTTTGTGCTGTGTTCCATTCCAAAAAATCCCCTGGGTCTGAATGTCAGGATAAGAAGAATAATGGAATAGGCAATAAGATCCCTTAAGGTTGACGGAAAAATCGTTGCAACAAATATTTCGATAAATCCGATGAGGTATCCGGCAAGAGCTGCACCCTTAATGGAGCCTCGCCCACCAAGGATTGCTGCTACAAAGGCTTTCCACCCGACAATAACTCCCATGTAGGGATCTAATATAGGGTAGGCCTGGCCATATAGAATGCCGGCAACGGCTGCAAGGCCTGCGCCGACTGCAAAGGTCAGGGGCGCAATAACGTTTATGGATACCCCCATTAATGGGACGGCAAGAAAATCATATGACATGGCCCGCATGGCCATGCCCCATTTTGTTTTCTGGATAAATGTGTGAACGGCAATCATTAAGAGAAGTGATATGACAATGATCATCACTTTTACATTTGTAAAATAGATACCACCAATATTGTAAGCAATAGATTCCATCAATGGTGGAAAGCTCAATCTTTTTGCGCCCAGCAGGATTAAAATCCCGGTCTCAAAAATAATACCGATCATTAAACCGGTAATGGCTGCTGATGCACGTGGAGCGGATCTTAAAGGTCTGTATCCTACAACTTCAACAAAAACGCCGACCCAGGAAGCCAGAAACATGGTAAGGACAACCGTGGCTAAAAAAATAATGGGTCCGGGTAGAAACCCTGCAAACAAAGCCAGAAAGAGTGTTGCGATACCAAATCCAATATAGGTGCCCACCATAAAAATATCACCATGGGCAAAGTTAAAGAGCATTAAAACACCGTATACCATAGAATAACCAATGGATATCACGGCGTAGAAACTGCCTCTCTGGAGTGCATTAATCAGGTTTTGAAGAATATATTGACCTAATTCTATCAAAGATTCCATTCACCAACTCCTGTTCTATAGAAGTATGACTGCCATGCATAAAATACACGGCAGTCATATAATTTAGTAAAAATCCTACCCCAGAGGGGCAGGCTTTGGGTTAA
>JAGLFI010000288.1 GCA_023144585.1 Desulfobacula sp.
TAACAAACCGGAATTAAGAGCAAAGGGAGATCTACGTCTTGAAACTATCCCACAGCCTTGTTTTCTGGCATAAAACAAAAAATAAATTTAGAAAATATAGAAACGGGTTTTCTCAAAACTATTTTTGAAAAAAATTCATAGTTTCTGCAAGAGGCTCCATTGATAAAGGTTTCTTGTAAAAAAAGGCAGAAAATGTCTGGAAGGAATGAAACACGGTTCCGGGATATAAGACCTGCCTGATTGTTAACATAATAACCTGAGATTATAAGGTTAATGAGGTAAAGAAAATGTTGACCACTACATCCGGCATAAATTATATAACTGGATACCAGGCTCAACTGGATGTTGCCAATACCGATAGATCTTCAAATAGTGTGGATCGTTCTTCTTCAGACCGCAAAGAATCCAATGATACAGTAAATATTTCCAGCAGAGCGAGAGAACTTCAGCAAGTATATGAGAGAGAAAAAACTACGCTTGAGCAAAATTATAATAGTGATGCACAACAGCTTGAAAGAGAGTACCTTCTGGGAAAAAACAGGCTTGAAAGAGATTTTAATCAAAAAAAACAGAATTTAGAAATTAATGTTTTCGCTTGATTGCACATCTTATGAATAGCTATCCTATATAATCCCATTTTCAAACAGCTTATCAGCAATAGATTCATGTCCGTGCTTGCCATTTTTTATTGGTTTCATGATTATTCGCAAAATTTCATTACTATTTATAAAAATTTCAATATATTGTATAAGATCAAAAATATTTTAGTTTAATTTTCGGAGGTAAAGTATGAAACCGGTTGTGGCCCTTCTTGGCCGACCCAATGTGGGCAAATCCACACTGTTTAACAGGATTATACGTTCAAGGCGCGCGCTTGTTGATGATTTTCCGGGCGTGACAAGGGACAGACATTATGCAGATGCAAAATGGGATGATGTTGAATTTACCGTGATTGATACAGGCGGATTTTTAAGTTCAGATGATGATTATTTTGCCTCCCAGATCAAAGACCAGTTGACGGCTGCGGCTGACCAGGCTGATGTGCTCATATTTATCATGGATGGCAGGGCAGGATTGTCACCCTATGACCGGGAGCTGGCTGATTTTTTACGCAGGATGTCCAAACCGGTATTTTATCTGATCAATAAGATAGAAAGCTATAAACAGCATGATGAGCTTTCAGAGTTTTATTCATTGGGCATTGATTATTTTTATAAGATTTCAGCAGAGCACGGTATTGGTGTGGGTGATTTTTTAAATGACCTGGTGGAAGCCTTGCCGGAATATGAGCAGGAGGAAGAAGACGAGGACTCCCGAATAAAGATTGCCATTGTCGGCCGGCCCAATGTAGGGAAATCTTCCCTTGCCAACAGACTGTTTGGCGAACAGCGGGTAGTGGTTAATGAAAAGGCTGGTACCACAAGGGATGCCATAGAACTTAGTGTTGAGCATAAAGGCAGGCAGTTTATCCTTGTGGATACGGCCGGTATCCGGCGAAAGGGCAAGGTTACCCGAAAAATTGAAAAATTCTCCATCCTGAAATCATTGAAGAGCCTTGATGAATGTGATGTGGCGTTGATCCTGATCGATTCGGATGAAGGCATTACAGATCAGGATATTACCATTGCAGGATATGCTGAAGACAGGGGATGCGGTGCCATGTTCCTGTTAAACAAGTGGGATCTTTTAGATAAGGACCGAAAAAGTATTAAAAAATACATGGCGGATTTAAGGTATAAGTCAAAATTTTTGTCCTATGCGCCTGCCATGACAATCTCAGCTCTGACAGGACAGCGGTGTCATAAAATTCTGGATGAAGTGGTAAAAATTTACAAGGAATATTGTCACAGAATTAATACGGGTGTACTGAACCGGATTATTGAGGATGCTGTTTACAGGGAAGAGCCTTCATTACATAAAGGAAAAAGATTAAAATTTTTTTACTCCACACAGGTGGCCACAAAGCCGCCGTGTTTTGTCTGTTTTGTCAATTTTTCAAAAGCGGTTCATTTTTCATATAAACGATACCTGATCAACCAGTTGCGGCAAATGATCCCTTTAAAATTGACACCCATTAAATTTTATTTTAGGGAAAAGACAGGAAAAATAAAATTTTCCGGGGGATCAAAAGAAGATGAAAGAATTTTTCAGAAAAAGAAAAAACATAATACAAAAAAACAAAAACTAAGAAAAGAACAGAGCAAAAGAAAAAGAGAAAGGGATAGGAACAACTCTTAAAAAGAATCAGTTGTGTCCGGTTAGGAAA
>JAGLFI010000289.1 GCA_023144585.1 Desulfobacula sp.
TTTTGCCCATTCAGGTTCTGAAGATGCCGCCTCTGATCTGCCGATGAGAATAATGGTGGGG
Source organism: Desulfobacula sp. (assembly GCA_023144585.1). GTDB lineage: Bacteria > Desulfobacterota > Desulfobacteria > Desulfobacterales > Desulfobacteraceae > Desulfobacula. Next base: position 62 of record JAGLFI010000289.1, read on the forward strand.
GAATATTTTTTTGCCATTTCAATGGCGCATGCTGCAGTAACGCCTTTGGCACCGCCTGTAATAAGGACCACATCATCTGGTGAAAGGTCAACATTGCCATCGTTCAGGTCCTGATCAATTAAAGTTGGAATATTACAGCTGTCCTCATCCAGACCCATTTCAACAGAACCATGGGTCATCATTAAAGAAACTGCAGCTTCAGCATTTTTCATACATTTTTCTTTGGAATCAAGCATGTCCAATGCCCTGCATAAAACATTTTTCCACTCAAGACTGGCTGTCTTTGCAAGGCCTGCAAGTCCACCGTATATCGGGTCACTATTGAAAGTTTTGCCGGAAAATCCAAATCCTCCGCCTAAAAAAGAGACGGTTGTTAAAAATGCTCCTTTTTCTTTACCGGAATCCATGAGATAACCGGCATTCTTTTTTACCAGCAGGAATGCAGATTTTAAAAAATCTATGGAAGTGGCTGCATTGTTTTTACTAAAAGAATCCGGCACCAGAACAAGACCCGCAGCATCCGGTAACTCTGGAATATCTCCTTTGCCGATATCAATCAGGCTTGCATCTATTCCTAACTTTTTAAATTCCGTTTTAAACCGTTTCGCTATATTTGAGTTGTCTTTAGTAATATAGACTTTTTTTTTAACGGCTAGTTCTATTTTTGCACCATTATAGAACCGGATCTGATTGGTTGGATATTCCTGTAAAGAAACAACCTGCCGTGTCAGTTCTTTATCTAAGCGAATATTATTTGATTCTGCCTGATTTGACTTTTTCTGGGGCTCATCATTGGACGCTGGTGTTTTTTTTTCAACTTCAACTATTGTTTTTTGATCATTTTTTGTCAGATATGTAATGATCTCTTCAATGGTTTTCAGATTTGCAATGTCATCGGAAGAAATAGTCTCAATATGATCTATCTCCTGCTCAAGTTTTGAAAGAATCTCCACCCGTTTAATGGAATCAATTCCCAGATCTGATTCAAGATTCATGGAAGGTTCGAGCATTTCAACAGGAAAGCCGGTTAATTCACTGATGGTGTTGACCAATACCGTTGAAACGACTTGATAAGACTCTGTGCTGCCAGTTGCGGCTGTGTCCACTTCAGCGGTAGCGGTGGTTTCAATGACAGAGACTGTCTCATTTCGTATGGCATTCCTGATATCTTTTAACGTTCTTACAGAGCCGATATTTTCAGTCGTTAAGCCCTCACAGGAAGGGATCTGTTTTTCAAGTTCTGAAATAATCTCCACTTTTTTGATTGAATCGATGCCAAGATCGGATTCAATATCCATATCGGATTCCAGCATTTCAACAGGGAAACCTGTCAACTTGCTTACAATTTCAAACAGGATTTGTTCAGTTTGAGCATCTGAATTATTATTTTCAGACTCAGCCGACAGGTCTGTTTCAACTCGTTGAGGTGTTTGGATTTGAGTATCAGGTTCAAGTTCTTGAGTGACGTTGTTATTGGAAGCAGGTTGAGAAATTGTACTGTCATTATTTTCCTGATGGACAGGTTCTGCCATTTGTTCAGTCATCACAGGTGCAGGGGCTGAATGTGTAATCGATGTATTAAGGCTAAAATTTCGGGTTTGCTCCATCATGCTCGCAAGGGTTTTGCTTGCCTGGGCCTGTGTGTCGAGAAATTTCTCATGGGCCCTTGCAGTTTGTGTTTGAAGCTGTTGCATGGCTTCAAGCCCTTTTTGAACCATTTTCATGGCTTCATGAGCTGGTGAAGCAAGATTGCCGGCAATAATTTTTTGTGTATCGGGTTTTTGTGTATTTTGAGATGTCATATCAGATCCTTCTAAAACTGACCTGTTTTTATTAATAGTTTGTTTTTGTGATGGTTCCGGTTTTGATTTTGGAATGCTGCAGTTGTTTTTCGGTTTAGGATTGGCGCCTGAAAGTTGTACTCTCATTTTTTTGTACTCAGGTTTTTTTACTGTATCTTCCCACTGGGTAAGATCAACAGCAAATCCCTTTGAAGCGATCATGCACAATACGTGGGCAAGATCTTCAATGCCTGATTTCTTTCCTGAAGATGCGTCAAGTGAAGTCGCTGTAATATTATTTTCTAGTAAAACTGGTTTTATAAGGCCTGTTAATACTGCCTTGGGACCGACTTCTATAAAAACGGACACATTTTTATCAAGCATACTCTCAATATTCTCAACAAAATTAACCGGGTTTAT
>JAGLFI010000029.1 GCA_023144585.1 Desulfobacula sp.
AAATGGAAACCCTTTAACAAAATAGCGCTTGGCAGACCGGCCCTGGGTACGGTTGGAGATGTATATCCCTATCATGTTGACCTGAAACGGGCTGTAAAAACCTTTGCCGACGATATTACCCTTGCCGGAAAAAAAGGAGCAGCCCTTGTATATATGGGTCATGGGAATGAGTTGTGGTCTACGGGTATATATATTGAATTCCAAAACTTAATGCGAGAGACTTATCCCGAAGTTATGATATTTGTTGGGAGTGTTGAAGGATATCCTGGTATAGAGGATGTTAAGAAAAGTCTGGGTCATTATATCCCTAAAATTGATAAAGTCCTGTTAAAGCCTTTGATGATTGTTGCCGGAGACCATGCTACCAATGACATGGCCGGTGATGAAGAGGACTCCTGGAAAACCATATTAACCAAGGCCGGATTTGATATTGAAATACTCCTCCAGGGTCTTGGATCTAATAACCAGTTTGCAGATATTTTTATAGCCAATATAAAAGATGCTGCAAAAGCTTCAGGCATTGACCTGTAGATTATGGCAAAAATTTGAGTATACCGGTTGCCATATTAAAAGGGAGAACAGGATATCTGGTGATTCTATTCTCCCTTTTTCTTGTTTTAATGATTCTCCTCTCCTTATCCATGGGATATATCCATATTCCAATAATAGATATCATCAGCATCCTTTATGGAAAAATAAGCGGTAACCTTCAAATCATTGAGAATACCAGTGAGGTCTATCTGGCAGTAATATTTGATGTGCGGCTTCCAAGAATACTTACCTGTGCGGGTGTTGGCGCTGCTCTTGCTATTTCTGGGGGCTTGTTCCAGAGCATATTATTAAATCCCCTTGCAGACCCTTATACACTTGGTGTATCTGCAGGTGCAGCCTTTGGGGCCTGCATTGCCATTTTATTAAATTTGAGTGCAGCATTTGTTTCCGTTCCTGCATTTGCTTTTACCGGTGCCTGTATTACCCTGTTTCTGGTAATATTTTTATCTTATTCTTCACAGAATCCAATGTCGGGACTTTCATCCAACAATCTGATTTTATCCGGAATCATTGTTGCAGCCATCCTTTCCACCGGAATCAGTTTTTTAAAATTTATTGCCAACGAACAAGTGTCCGTCATTATTTTCTGGCTTATGGGAAGCTTTGCATCCAAAACATGGCTTGATTTTTTTGCGGTTATGATTTTTTTGCTGATCGGATTTTTCATTTCCATATTTTTTGCACGTGATCTAAACCTGATCTCCCTTGGGGCCAAGTCAGCGACAAGTCTGGGGGTAAACTTGAAAAAGGTAACCATAATCTTATTACTAACCGGATCAATGCTGGCGGCAATCTGTGTATCCGTTTCGGGTATCATCGGCTTTGTGGGACTTTTGGTTCCACACACAGTCCGGTTTATCACAGGACCTGACAATCGAAAACTGATTCCCCTATCCATGCTGGCCGGTGCATTTTTACTATTATTTGCCGATACCATTACCAGGGCTGTTCTTCCCCATGAAATACCCATTGGTGTTCTAACCGCCTTGACAGGCGGTCCTGTTTTTTGCTGGATTTTTAAAAAAAGCAGACTTAAATAGGAGAAGAATGGAGATAGCTCTACACAACATCTCTTTTGCCTATGATCTTGATATGATAATCAAAGATATCGACTGTTCTTTTGTATCTGGAAATTTTTATTCTATTATCGGCCCCAATGGCAGTGGGAAGACCACTCTTTTGGATTTAATTTCAGATTTTTTAAATCCCTGTACCGGCTATATCAATATCGATCAAGCCCCTGTTTTGTCTCTTTCAACAAAAGACATTGCAAAAAAGATTGCCCTGGTTTCCCAGGACTATGCCATAAACTTTCCTTTTAGGGTAAAAGATGTGGTGATGATGGGAAGGCATCCATATATACCCAGGTTTTCACACCCTTACGGCAGTGATTTGGAAAGGGTGGACAAACTGATGGAAGTTACGGGTATCCGCCATTTACAAAACAGGAAAATCAATGAGCTGTCCGGAGGGGAAAGGCAGCGGTGTATTTTTGCCAGAGCCCTGTGCCAGGACACACCGGTTCTCTTACTGGATGAGGCATTCTCTAACATGGACATCAGCCATACCCTGCAAATGCTGCGCCTGGTAAAAGAATCCGTAAAAAAAAAGAACAAGCTTGTGATAAGCGCTTTTCATGATTTGAACCTTGCCTCAAGCTGGTCAGATGCATTGCTGATGCTGAAAAATGGTGAAATAAAGGCCTTTGGCAACTCCCAGGATATCCTGACACAACAGACAATCAAGGATGTCTTTAACGTGAAGTCAATTGTTGAATTTAATGAACATGTTCAAGCAAAGCAGGTGTATTATTCATCGATTTAAAAACATAACAGGTATCATCCTTTTTATTATTTTTATTATTTCGTTTAAGTGCTCTGCTATAACACTTATTGATAAAAAAGGCCGAAATATTATTTTTGAAAAACCCTTTACCAGGATTATCTCTCTTTATGGTGCCCATACGGAAAATCTTTATCACCTGGGCCTCGAGGATGTAATCGTTGGGGTTTCCATTAATGACACGTTTCCTGCCCGGGTGGATAAAAAACCAACGTTTTCATATCATGACGATTCTGAAAAATTTTTGGCCTTTATGCCAGATCTTGTTCTAATAAGGCCTATGATTGATAATGGGTCTCCGAAATTGATGAGCCGTCTTGAGAAATCTGGTATCACCGTGGTTTCCCTTCAACCTTCCGGTATTAAAGAAATGTACGACTATTGGTCAAAATTAGGCCTGTTGACGGGAAGAGAACAACAGGCGAAACAAATGATCCTGGATTTTTTAAAGAAAACAGACCTTATCAAAGTCACGACTAACGGGATTAAACTCAAAAAAAAGGTCTATTTCCAGGCAATTCATACCAGGATGAAAACGTTCACACAGGATGCCATGGCCATCTTTGCTCTTGAAACTGCAGGCGGCATAAATGTGGCTTCGGATGCAAAAGCATCAAGAAATACAAATATTGCCCTCTATGGTAAGGAGCAAATACTTGCTAAAGCATTACAAATTGATGTATTCCTTGCCCAAAAAGGCGTAATGAATGCGGTCAGTATTGAACAGATAAAAAAAGAGCCCGGATTTAATATTATTAAAGCTATAAAGAACAATCAAATATATTTAATTGATGAAAATATCGTTTCCCGGCCTGTACCCAGGCTTTATAAAGGAATTGTATCAATTGAAATACTCCTTTATCCGGATATTTTTACGCAAGAAATGCTTAACGAGGAACTATCATGGAAAATAATGGAAAACTATTCGGTGTCGGTGTTGGCCCAGGAGATCCTGAACTGATCACGGTGAAGGCTGTCAGGGTTATCAAAGAAGCAGATATTATTTTCACTGCTGCATCGACAAAAAACACCTACAGTCTGGCAGTTGAGATTGCATCCCCCTATATATCAACTTCTGCACGGATAGAAAAACTCTCTTTTCCCATGACAAAGGATGTCAAAGAAGTTGAAACAGCCTGGATTCATAATGCAAAACAAATAGCCAAAAGTCTACAACAGGATGAAAATGCAGTCTTTTTGACGCTTGGTGATCCCACAACCTATTCCACCTTTGGTTATATTTTAAAGAAAATGGACTGCATTATGCCGGAAGCTGAAATTGAAACCATTCCCGGCCTTACCTCTTTTCATGCTGCATCAGCACGGCTGAACAGAATACTCGTGGAAGGGGAAGAATCTTTACTTGTAACCTCGGGAGCCTTTGGCGGTGATCGAATTCGACATATTGACGGTGTGGACAATGTTGCCATAGTCAAAGCATATAAAAATATAAAAGATATTAATAAAGCTCTGAAAGCAACTGGTCTCAGTAAAAAATGTGTGGCTGTATCAAAGTGCGGCCGTGAAAATGAACAAATCATAGAAAATATTGATGCCCTTGAAAAAAGAGCTCCTGATTATTGGACACTGATACTGGCCTCTAAATAAACCAAATGAAGCGCAATGAAGTAAAATATAAAAATCTTGGGTTTTCAATACTTTTCACGCTGGCCTATTTGATTTTCAGCCTGAACTATTTTGAAAATATTAGCCTTGCTGTCTGCATACAAAAGCTGGGAATACCGTTATTAAGACTTTTATTATTCATTTTCATCGGACTTTTAGCTGGACAATTGATTGAAAGTTTTGGGTGGACAAAACAGGTTGCCATCCTTGCCAGACCTTTCTTTGGCTTCTCAAATCTTGGAAACCTCTGCAGTGCTGCTTTTACAACAGCATTTATCTCCGGAGCGGCTGCAAATGCAATGCTTTTAGATTTTTATGAAGACAATAAGATTAGTAAAATGCAGTTGTTCCTGTCAAATTATATCAACCATTTTCCGGCCTTTTTCCTGCATCTGCCCACAACTGTTTTTATTGTTTTACCTTTAACCGGCACTGCCGGTGCCCTCTATTTTCTTATCACTTTTCTGGCAACACTGTTCAGGACAATTTGCTTTCTTTTGTTTGGCCGATTATACTTGAAAAAACATCATAATGTTGACAAAGAACGCATCCATACTGAGCCATCCTCCTCAAAAAATAAACGTGAAAAGGAAAACAAAAAAAATCTGTCCGCCATAATAAAACGGATTAGATCTAAACTGCCCGCTCGTATCACCAATATTATTATCTGGGTTCTACCGATTTATACCATTGTTTTTATCCTTAATTGGAATGGGGTTTTTGATTCCCTGCACAAGACCTTATCTAATTATATCACGGTTACAATCATGCCGGTTGAATCCTTATCTGTCGTCATTTTCAGCTTTGCTGCTGAGTTTACATCAGGGTTTGCAGCCGCCGGAGCTGATGGCTGCGGGCGTTATTACTATCAAACAGACGGTCATTGCCCTGCTGCTTGGAAATGTCCTTGCATTTCCCATAAGAGCCCTTCGCCATCAACTTCCAAGATATATGGGAATTTTCTCTCCCAAAATGGGTCTGCAACTGCTATTATCGGGTCAATTTTTCAGAGTATTGAGTATTATATTCATGGGAACACTTTATTATATAGTGGCATAATTATGAATCAAATAAACATTATCGGTATCGGTCAGGGCAAAGAAGACCTTACCTCAAAACATCTGGCATTAATAAAAGAATGCGATGTACTGATCGGCGGTAGCCGGCATCTATCAATGTTTGACTATCCCGACAAACAAAAGATTCCTATCAGGAGTCACATTAACAGCATTCTTGAAGCCATTAAAGAGAAAATGAACCATAATAAAATTATTGTCTTAGCTTCAGATGATCCCTTGTTTTATGGTATTGGCTCCACATTGATTCAGTATTTTGATAAAAAACATTTAAACATTCATTCTAATATCTCGTCAATCTCTGCTGCTTTTGCAGCAATAAAAGAGCCCTGGCACGATGCTAAAATAATCAGCCTGCACGGGAAACAGCAAGAAGCCTTCTCATTTTCAAGACTTGTGAAGGAAAATAAGAGAGCATTTTTAACAAACCCGAAAAGGGGCCCCCACTATATTGCAGCAGGTTTAATAAAAGAAAAATTGTATGATTTCCAATTTTGCGTTTTAGAAAAATTGGGGGACAAAAATAAAGAAAAGATAAGGTGGTTTGAAAACCTTGATCTGACAGACAAGCATACCTTTGCCGATCCCAATATTGTCATTTTGCTAAAACATGTGAAAGAAAAAAGTGATTTTTCACATGAAACACATATCGGCATAGAGGATTCCCTATTTCAGCATTCAAAAGGACTGATTACCAAATCAGAGATCCGAAGCATTACCCTGTCCAAATTAAAACTTATTAGAAAAGATCATGTATTCTGGGACATTGGATCAGGCTCGGGTTCCGTTGGTATCGAAGCATCGTTTCAGGTTCCATTGGGCCACGTATATGCCATAGAAAAGCATCCAGGACGTATTTCAGATATTATTCACAACATTAAGAACTATAACTGCTCCAATATAAAAGTAGTGAATGCTTTCTTTCCAGAAGGGATAGAAGAGTTAAGGACACCGGATCGAATTTTTATCGGCGGGGGCGGGGAAAACCTTGGACAAATCATAAAAGTATCCTGCGACAGACTTGCTCCCTCTGGAATTATTGTGATAAATACAGTCTTGCTGCAAAACCTTGAAACTGCTTTGACACTCTTAAAAGAAAACAAATTTGAGCCTAAAATTGTGCAAATTCAGGTATGCCGGTCAAAAGGCATGCCGTTTGGAGACCGGCTTGAAGCATTAAATCCGGTTTGGAGTATTTCAGGATCAAAACCTTAAGGCAATGAATATGAAAGAAAGTAAAATTAATGTAATTTTTGCCGGTGCAGGGCCGGGTGAGCCTGACCTCATCACTGTTAAATCCATGAATGCGCTGAAAACAGCCGATCTGATCATTTATGCCGGATCTCTGATGCCTGAAGCGGTGCTGTGCTGGAAAGGCAGGGAGACTGTGACAAAATCAAGCGCCGGTATGGATTTCCATCAAATTATTGATACCATAAAAACATATCATGATGAGGGGAAAAGAATTGTTCGCCTCCATACAGGGGACCCTGCCTTATATGGTGCTATTTTTGAACAAATGAGGGAGCTTGAAAAACTCAATATCCCCTATGAGGTCATTCCGGGTGTTACAGCAGCATTTGCCGCATCTGCAAAAATGAACATGAAATATACGCTTCCCGAGGTAACCCAGACATTGATCCTCACAAGAATATCAGGAAGAACACCGGTACCTGAATCGGAAAATCTCGAAAAGCTGGCATCTCACAAGGCTTCCATGGCGATATACTTGAGCATCGGTCATGTTCAAAAAGTTCAACAAATTCTGGAAAAACATTACGGAAAGGAATCACTCTGTGCCATCGCTTATAAGGTCAGTCACCCTGAAGAAAAAATAATTCATACTAAACTAAGCCGGCTTGTAAAAACATGTGAAGAAAATAAAATCACAAGACATGCCCTGATCATTGTCGGCAAAGTCGTAGAAGCAGGTTTCAAAAAAAATGAAATTTTAAAATCAAAATTATATGATTCGATATTCTCCCATGGATATAGAAGTGCAGAGAAATAAAACTAAATTTAAATCTATTGCCATCTGGGCCCTCACACCCAATGGGAAGATCCTGGGACAAAGAATTCAAGCAGAGCTTAAAGGCGCAGTCCTTTTTGTCTCCGCTAAAATTTGGAAATTTGATGAGCTTGATAAAAATACCATCACTTTTGAAAAATTATCCAAAGAGATCCAACAACAATTTAATAAATTTTCAGGACATATTTTTATATTTTCAACAGGCATTACCGTTCGAATCATTGCCCCTTTATTGGAATCAAAAATCATTGATCCGGCTGTTGTTGTTACAGATGACAATGGAAACCATGCCATCAGCCTCATATCTGGACACCTGGGTGGCGCCAATGCGCTATCAAAAAAAATTGCCCCCATTATTAATGCCGTGCCCGTTATTACTACAGCAACAGACACCAACCAACTTCCATCCATTGATCTGATTGCAAAAGACAGGGGCCTCTATATTGAAACCCCGCAGAACATTAAAGTAATTAACATGGCATTTCTCATGGGAAAGCCCATAAGTTTATATGATCCTTTGGAATTCATTAAAGATAATCTGCCAAAAACCTGTCGACCAAAAATCTATCAATCATCAACATTTGGAACGGACACAATCGACACGGAGCAATCAACAGAAAAAATTTTCTGCTCTTATGAAAATAAAAATGTTTCACGTGAAACTCTAATTTTAAGGCCGCCCGTTTTAAGCATCGGTATTGGATGCAACAGGGGAACAAGGTATGAAAAAATTAAACAATTTTTATTGCTTGTTTTAAAAAAAGAAGGCCTGTCCCTTAACAGCATTTTTCGCTTTGCAACAACAGACATTAAAAAAGATGAAAACGGTTTATTAGCACTTTCAAAAGAAATGAAGATTCAGATAGATTTTTATGGCAAAAAAAATTTAAATTCAGTTAAAACAATTGAAACACCGTCAAAGATGGTTGAAAAACATTTAGGAGTTAAGAGTGTCTGCGAAGCTGCAGCAATTCTGTCAGCCGACAACGGCAAACTGATAGTTCCCAAAAAAAAGAATAAGGATGTCACCATCGCAGTGGCAATAAAAAAATGATACTATATGTTATTGGTACAGGCCCTGGAGACATTGCCTATATGTCTGGAAGGGCGATTGAAATCATAAAACAGGTCGATTGTGTAGCAGGATACACAACCTATATTGATTGGATTGCAGATCTCGTCAAAGATCAACAAATTATTTCAACAGGTATGATGAAAGAGGTAGCAAGAGTTGAAAAAGCCATCGAACAGGCCTTGGCCGGAGAATCATGTGCTCTTATTGCAGGCGGTGATCCAGGGATTTATGCCATGGCAGGCCTGGTCTTTGAAATTTGCAAACAGCGCAATATAAAAATCGTAAGAACCCGGGATAAAAAAGATCTGCCTGATGACGATACCCGTCTGCTTCTTGAAATTGTTCCGGGAATTCCGGCTCTGGCAGCTGGTGCGGCATTGGCCGGGGCGCCTTTGACCCATGATTTTGCTGCAATTTCTCGCAGTGACCTTTTGACCCCCTGGGAAAAAATTGAAAAACGGCTGAGCTGTGCAGCCATGGCTGACTTTGTTATTGTATTGTATAATCCGAAAAGCAAAAAAAGGGACTGGCAGTTAAAAAGGGCTGCTGAACTTATATTGGAACACAGGGATGTAAAAACCCCTGTTGGAATTGTCACCGGTGCCATGAGGGAAAATCAATGCGTCTCATTTACAACCCTGGATCAGATGGATACGGCCGAGATAGGGATGCAGACGATTGTGTTTATCGGTTCCAGTGCTTCACTGAGATATATGGATTTTTTGTTTACGCCCAGAGGATATTCAAAAAAATATGACATTAAAAAATAGCATGGAACCGTCAGGAGACAATGTATGAAAGGATATGTCCAAGTATACACAGGCAATGGCAAGGGAAAAACGACAGCAAGCCTGGGTCTTGCAATCAGGGCGGCCGGAGCAGGCCTTAGGGTCTATATTGTTCAATTTTTAAAACAAGGGGATTACTCTGAAATCAAAGCCCTGTCCAAATTTGAGAATATCACGGTTAAACAATACGGGATAGGAAAATTTGTTATAGGAAAACCGTCTGAAGAGGATATTGCCGCGGGTGCTGCAGGGTATAAAAAATTATGTGACATTTTAAAACAAAATAAACATGACGTGGTTATCGCCGAAGAAGGGAATGTTGCCGTCATGTGCAATATTATATCAGAGAAAGAACTATTGGCATTGATGGATATGAAACCTGCCAATGTAGAACTGGTGATCACAGGAAGGGGAGCAACCGCAGCAGTAATAGAAAAAGCAGACCTTGCTACGGAAATGAAAGAAATAAAACATTATTATAAACAAGGCATAACTGCCAGGGTTGGAATCGAAAAATGATGAAAAAGAATATTGTCATTCTTGGAACCGGCTCTGATGTTGGAAAAAGCATTATTGCCGCAGCTCTTTGCAGATCCCTTGCAGACAAAGGGGTGAGAGTTGCACCTTTCAAGTCTCAAA
>JAGLFI010000290.1 GCA_023144585.1 Desulfobacula sp.
TTTCTGCAAGAGGCTCATATTAATGATGATGGCAGTAACTTTTTTTGCAGGTATAGGAACCTCGCCGCTGACAGCATATTATTTTAATATTGTATCTACACTTGGGCTCATATCAAATTTGATTGCTATCCCTGTCCTGGGATTTATTGTGCTGCCTGCAGGCTTGATATCATTGGTTTGCTTTTCATACTTTCCTATGTTTGCGACTTTTATTATTAATGTGTGCACCGGGCTTATTTCTGTTTTAATCACATTGTCCGAGTTTTTTATTTCCATTCCCTATTCATGGTCACGTGCCATCACATTGTCATGGATTGAAATAGCGGCAATTTATTTGGTTTTCATCTCAATCTTTCTTATATTAAAAGGGATAAGGAAGACACCCATATTTTTGCTTACTTTAAGTGTTTTATTGATCATATTTAATGTTTCAAATTCCAGGTTAAAAAGCCCATTAAAACCAAATTTAAGTATCACAATAATCGATGTAGAGCAGGGCAGCAGTGCCCTTATTCAAACACCTGAAGGCAGACGCATTTTAGTGGACGGCGGAGGTTTTTCAGATAGTTCCTCATTTGATACCGGAAGATTTATTATTGCGCCGTTTTTGTGGCAAAAAAGGATACGCTCGTTGGATTACGTTATTTTAAGCCATCCTGAGTCTGATCACTTAAATGGTCTTATTTTTATTTTGCAAAACTTTGATGTTCAGGCCTTAATTAAAAATACAGATATGAGAGATTCAAGAAATTATACAGCCTTGATCAAAACCTGCCAGGAACGAAATATAAGGATATTGAATCCTCTATCTGAAAGGAATCCCTTGGAATCGGGTACAACAAAATTTTTATTCTATGATTCATTGAAAAATAGTTTTTCATATGGGTTTAATAATAATTCTCTTGTTTTCAAGGTGATATATAATGGTTTTTCAATGCTTTTTCCGGGAGATATCTTAAGTCTTCGGGAAAAAAATTTAAGCAGTATCAATCATCCTGATCTCCATTCGGATATACTGTTGTCACCTCATCATGGAAGCTCGACTTCAAGTACTAAATTTTTCTTTGATAAAGTACTGCCCAAGAGTGTAATAATATCCTGTGGCTGGCACAACAGATATGGTTTTCCTCATCCTAAAGTTGTAAAAAGATATAATGAAATGGGGGTCAGTATTTTTCGGACCGATGAGGATGAAGCGATTTTCATATCAAGTGACGGTAAAAAATATAACATAAGAACCCATAAAGGTGGTAATATTGTACTATATATACTTTGTTTATGTTGCAATTCTTGCTTCATTGATACTCTATGAATTTTATAATAAAAACCAGCCCAGGTGCTGGGCTGTCATGGTCCTGCTATCCCCTGTCACAACACCCTATTTTTTTTTAAAATCCCGCAAAGAATCCGGGATCATTCTTTTTTTGATTTTTTTAAGCATCTTTTCAGCAGTTGTCGTAGGCGAGTTTTTTCTTTATTCAAATTATATGGAAAAAAATAAATATTCGCATCTGCCTTCTGTGACAAGATACATGATCCGTCTTGCCGAAGAATTAAAGCTAAGTACCACAAAACTTGATCACGCATTGGTAAAGCTGGAAAATTTAAGTAAGGTAGAATCCAGGATTCATGAAATTAAAAATACAATTGAATCCATCGATCACCTTAGAGATATCATGAGTGAAAATCAGAGAGCAATTCAAGCACTTGCGAAATATACTTCAGATTACAAGAGTTTTTTTGATAGAAGAGATCTTACCTGGGTGTTTAATATTCAAAAATTTTATCAAAACAGAAATGTTACCCAACATCATAAAAGTCTTCAAAAATATCTGGATAGTTTTTGAAGACCTATTGGAATATACCTACATCAATTTTTATAATATTACAGAGCATAAAAGCAAAGAGCACTTTAGAAACTATGATGAATACTATTTGAGATATCGCAGGGCTGTTGATGGTCACAACAGATTTAATGTTAAACGCATTGATTTTCAAAATTCTTTTTTAGAAAAATATCCTGATATCAAACCATATCTCCCTGGTGAGCGTCAGACTGAAACTTTTAAATTGTGGGGATAATCCTTTCTTCCTGAATTCTTGAGAAACGGGATAATCACTTTGTTTTTATTACCGCCTGAAACATCATAGGTAATACTGACAATGGGTACATTAATTTTTGCTTCAAGTTTTTGAG
>JAGLFI010000291.1 GCA_023144585.1 Desulfobacula sp.
GATGTGGATGAACTGGATTTATTAAGGTATTATCACAATGATCCTGATACAGACGTGGTCATGATATATATGGAAGAGCTTTCACGGGGTGCAGAAGAATTTATTACAGAAGTCAGAGAAATGACTTCAGGAACCAACCCCACCCATGTGATTGTTATAAAATCAGGCTTTTCAGATGCCGGGGCTAAGGCTGCCGCTTCTCATACAGGCGCCCTTGCAGGATCTGATGCTTTGTATGATGCGATTTTTATCATGTCGGGTATCTTGCGGTGTGTATCGGTTAATCAATTGTTTGATTATGCCCAGGCATTTGCAGCCAATAAATATCCGACAGGTGATAAGATTGCCATTATCACAAATGCAGGTGGACCCGGTATTATTGCAACTGATATGAGTGAACAATCCGGGTTGAAACTTGCCCAATTTTCAGAAGAGACCATTAACGAATTTAAAAAACACCTGCCGGTCACAGCCAATTTCCATAACCCCGTGGATGTGATCGGGGATGCAGCTAAGGACCGGTATGAAAACACATTGACCACTGTATTGGCTGACCGTGGAGTGGATGCCGTCTTGATTATTTTAACCCCTCAATCCATGACCGATGCCATTGGCACGGCTGAAGCCATTGTCAATATTGCCAGGAACAGTATAAAACCGATTGTCTGCTCGTTTATGGGGGTTGTGGATGTATCGGATGGCGTTAAGCTTTTGCAGAAACATAAAATTCCTGTTTATCAGTTTCCCGAGAGTGCTGCCAGATCTTTAGGTGCGCTGAGACAAGGAATGAAGTGGCTTTTTAGAAAAATTTTGCCACAGTTTAGATTGGAGTATGACACGGTTAGAGCAAAAAAGATTATTGATAGATATTTAAAAGAAGGCAGACTGGTCCTGGGTGAACTGGATGGAAATGAGATCCTCAGGTGTTATGGATTCAATACCTTGCCTATGGCTTTGTCTAAGAATAAAATAGAGGCCTGCAAAATTGCAGATGAGATTGGATACCCGGTTGTCATGAAGATTGTCTCTCCTGATATTTTGCATAAAACAGATGCCGGCGGAGTTGTTGTCGGGCTTGAGGATAGTAAAGGTGTAGAAGAAGCATTTGAAACAATCATGGAGAAAGCCAAAGCCTATAACTCTGATGCACAGATAGAGGGTGTTCTAATTCAGAAACTGGCCCCAAAAGGCAAGGAAGTGATTTTGGGATTATCAAAAGATCCGGTTTTCGGACATGCCGTCATGTTTGGATTGGGCGGCATCTTTGTCGAGGTCTATAAAGATGTTGTTTTCAGGTTATCCCCCATGGGCAGAAATGTTGCCAGAAGAATGATTAAAAGTATCAAAGGGTATCCGATCTTTAAGGGAATGCGCGGAGAGAAGCCATCGGATATTGAAACTGTAGAAAAACATATTGTTTCGTTAAAAGCCATGGCAGATCATCACCCAATGATAAAAGAGCTGGATATTAATCCTTTATTTGTACATGAGGAAGGGGAGGGGACAACTGTTGCAGATATCATTATTCAACTGGAAAAGCAGGAGAGCTGATCATTTTTTTTTATCCGGTTATTACAAAGGTGCCTGAAACGATTAAAGTGTTGAAAGGCAAAGATAAAGTTGTTGCCTTAAGTCAATTTGCCAGGAAAAGTGCGAGAGTCTCCGGCTTGAAATCAAAGCTTTATGTGGACATATTTGAAAAAGATGCTTCGGGAGTTCCTTTGGCTTCAAATGGCATCTACTGGTCTGTCAGCCATAAGCTCGATTTTGTGGCAGGGGTTGTTTCAAGAGAAAAGATCGGTATTGACCTGGAGCGGATTAAGGATGTCTCTGCCGCATTGTTTAAAAGGATTGTTGACCCTGATGAAAGGGTACAGTTTAAGAACCAGGATAAATACATTGTTTTTTTCAGAATCTTCACAGCAAAAGAAGCAGTATTAAAAATAACAAGTGTCGGCATTAAGGGTCTGTCAAAAGTAAAGATAAAAACAGTTATTGATGATAAAAATTTACTTGTTCAGTATTTAGATAATAATTATTTAGTTGAAAATTTTTATTTTGATGGTTACCTTGCATCTATAACAAAAGATCACTTTGATATTCAATGGACAATAGGATAATTTATTCAAGGAGAAAGAAAATGGATAAGGGAAACGGTTTTACAATGAAAGATGC
>JAGLFI010000292.1 GCA_023144585.1 Desulfobacula sp.
TCAGTTATTTTTTTGTGGTGATTAAACAACTGAAATATACCATGGTAGCAGCTTTGTCTCCATTAATAAGCCTCGTAAAAATAAAAAAATGTAAATTATTATTTATTTCTGCAAGAGGCTCTTAGGATTAATTATATAAAAGAACATACCTGCTGAAAAGCAGGAACTGAAAACAAACCATATAAAAGAGGTGAATTTTGGAAACTACAACTTTAGTTGAAATGACAAATTCCGGCAATTCTTTACAAATATTTGTAAAAAAATCATTTCATTATACAATATGTGCTTTAGCTGCAGCAGCGTTATTGCTTTTGCCTTTTACTTTCAATACAGAAAGTTTTTCTATCGAGTCTACCACTGCTTTCGCAAAAGGCGACGGCGGTGCTGGTGGCAATGGTGGTGGCAATGGTGGCGGAAACGGTGGCGGAAACGGTGGTGGCGGAAACGACGGAGACAATGGCGGCGGTAATGCTAACGGGCATGGAAACGCCAGTAGTGCTGCAAGCAATCATGGGCAAACCGCCAGCTCACTGGGGAGCTTAAATGCTGCTCATGCTTCCGCAAATGCTATGGCTAATGCGGCGCCTAACTCTAATGTGGGACAGATTTCAGCAGCTCTTGCCGACTCTACTGTAGAGGGTACTGTTGACGTAGATGCCTTAGCTGAAGCGTTAGATGTGGATGTGGCCGTCGCCCAAGCGGTCGCGGATATTGCAGCTTCCAATTCTGGTGCAGATGATTAATTGATAAGAAGAAATTTATATCCCTGTTGTTAAAATATAATGTCATAAATATCAGGATATTGTCAGATCTGAAAGGGAAGTTTTAAACGCATGAGCAGGATGATTGATATAGCAAAAATCCGGGTGGGAGTTGTTGGTGGAGGAGCATGGGGAACCGCCCTTGCCAAATTACTTGCAGATAAAGGGTTTGTTCTAGATCTCTGGGTGTTTGAGAAGGAAGTAAAAGAACAGATTGAAAAGGAGAGGGAAAACAAGGTTTTTCTTCCCAATATAATATTGCCGGATAATATTATTCCATCCAATGATCTTGAAATTGTTGTAAAAGAAAAAGATCTTGTGCTTGTTGTCGTTCCGTCCCACTGCATGCGTGATGTGTCAGGTCAGATGAAAAATTTCATCAACCCCGAGACAATCGTTGTGACAGCATCTAAAGGGATTGAAAATAAGACGCATCTGACCATGACCCAGATTCTTGCAGAAAAAATTGATTTTATTCCCAAAGAAAATTTTGCCGTACTCTCAGGTCCAAGTTTTGCCAAGGAGGTCGCTAATAAAGTTCCAACAGTTGTAGCAGCCGCATCCACCAGCCGGGAAGTGTCCGAGTATGTCCAGGAAATATTTTCCTGCTCTACATTCAGGGTCTATGTCAACGATGACCCCATCGGCACCCAGATTGGCGGTGCCATGAAAAATGTATTGGCCATTGCTGCCGGTATTTGTGATGGTATGAAAATGGGGCTTAATCCAAGGGCTGCACTGATTACACGTGGACTCACCGAGATGAACCGGCTGGGAATTAAGCTGGGTGCGGATCCTCTGACCCTGGCAGGGCTTGCAGGCGTTGGAGACCTGTTATTGACCTGTACAGGTGACTTAAGCCGTAATTATACCGTGGGCAAGCAGATCGGGAAAGGCAAAAAAATAGATGAGATCATTTCCGAGATGAGAATGGTGGCTGAAGGTGTTAAAACAACAAAATCCGTATACAATCTGTCCAAAAAACTGGGTATTGATCTTCCTATTTGCAATGAAGTCTATTCAGTCCTTTTTGAAGACCTCTCTGTTGAAAAGACGGTTGAACACCTGATGAACCGTTCCTTAAAACATGAACTGGATGGAGTTCTGGACTATTGATAGATCTTCAGGCAGCTTAAGCGTTATCCCAAAGCTGCCTGAAAGGATGATGAGTGTTGTGAGGCATTAGTAATCACAAATTGACTTTTTCAACACTTTTTGGAACCCCTTCATGGGGTGTCCATTTGTTTGAGTTGTAGGTGTCTTTTCCCCTCATGTTTTTAAGAATCTCAATGCTTGTTTTATAGCCTTTGTGCATTCTGCACATGGCCATGCCGCATATCAGTGCAGCAGTTCTCGGTGACTATTTTTTTCTATGAATCAGTAGGGTTTCCATTAAAAGTTAA
>JAGLFI010000293.1 GCA_023144585.1 Desulfobacula sp.
CCATCCACATGGAGCCTTCAGGCGACAGAGTGGCAATTTTCAGTTTGACAGCATAGACATTATCTGTTGTGAGTATAAAAAACAGTATCAATACCAGTTGTTTAAGCGTTTTCAAAATCATGGATATCTCCGGTTTAGCACCATTTAAAAGTAGTCATCTGCGCCGTCTATCAATTCTTTTGCCTGTATTTGAGCCCGGGTATTTACAAGAGTATATCCCGATACATATGGATCGGCAGCTATTACGTCTTTGAGCAATTGATCATGAAGTTCTCTGTCAAATATCATTTTTGCATACAATTTTGCATAAAGAACTTTTACCATCAAGTTTTTTCCCTGGGATAATTTGACAGCCTGCTTAAAATAATATTGTCCCATTTCGGGTTTGCCGCCAAGAGCAGGCGGCAGCAAGGTTGCCAATGTTCCCAGGTATAGATATGCAGCGCCGTCTTTATACGTCTCATCCAGTTCAACCACCCGTTGCATGATCATTTCGATGCGTGATATGTCTGCGATGGCATTAAAATCATTCTTATTGGCCATGATCCAGCCGGCCCAGGCATTACCCAGAGTAAAAAGGACGGGAACATGGTTTTTTTTTATATTTGAAATGATCATTTTAAATTCTTCAAATGTTTTAGATTTAAGCATACAGGCATCATCTTTTTCAAGACAGATAGCCAAGGTTGCATAATTCAAGGCTTTGTCAGCCATTTTCCGGGATCGGTCAACATCTTTTACAAATAGATCTGCATAGGCAGTGTACAGCATGGCAGCTGTGGACAGCAGGTTTTTATTTTCAGGATCTTTGCTGATCAGGCTGTCGATCATCAGCAAATAGGCCGGAGCTCCAGTTTTTACCAGGGATAGATCGTCATTGTTTACAATCGTGTTGGAAAGATGTTCCATCATGTCTGATGTGGCGGATGACATGATGATCGAACATCCTGATGAGAAAAAGAGACTGGTTATGCAAAAAATAACAAGAGCAGCAGATGATATGGATTGTTTCAAATTAAGGTTCACTATCCGAAGAAGAATCATCAATAAATCAAATCCTTTATCTATTTTGGAATTCCAAAAATAGCAATTTATTAGTAAGTTTTAAAATTAACTTGTTTGGGAAAAAAAAGCAACAATTGTATTCACCTGGGATTTATTATGAAGTCATAATAAGGTATTAAAATGCAGATATAAGCGTGACACCTGCTATGGCAAGAACAACACTTGAAAATTGGATTTTTTGTATCCTTTCACCAGTGATAACACTGGATAAGATAATGGTAACTGCAGGATACAGAGAACTTATGACAGCAACCTGGCTGAGCATTCCTTTTGAGGCTGCCACGGCAAAACAAAACGCTGCCATAGTATCCAGGACACCCATTAAAAGGATAGGGGGGAGTTGAGCTTGGCCAATCTTTACGGTAACTTTTGCAAAAAAGAGCAGGGGAATCAAAATGATGAGTGTTGATGATCTTATGATTATGGATGCCCAGATTGGATGATGAGTGTATGCCGCATCCATTGTTATGAAATAGAGTCCTACGAAAAATGCCGACCCCATAGCAAGTCCCACGCCTTTGGTGAGCTTCTTTTTCTTTCTTTTCGGATCATTTTCCATGACAGCCAACAATGAACCCAAAAGGGCAATGGCAATGCCCAAGCTGCATAAACCGGAAAGGGAATCGTCAGAAAAAATCCCCCAGATGACAGGCATAATAACACCTGTCGCGCTAATAGGAGCCAGGATAGACATAGTTCCTATAGCAAGGCTGCGGTATAACAAAAACATGGCAGCAATCCCTATGATACTTGCTGGAATGGCCCAGAGAAGCAGTGGATCATTGGGCAAAGGGGAGTTTAACGACAAAAGAATTATGCCAAGAAGAAAAGTCCCCGTAAGAGAGGAGATCATCAAAATACCGAGTGTGGGCAGGCTTCGGCTTTTGAGGCCCCCTATGAAATCTGCGATTCCCCAGCCGAAACAGGCAAATATGGATAATGTAATCGGTAACAATTATGGGTCCTCATGGCTATTTGTATTCAATAATTCTTTAACTTGTTTTAACTGTAGATTAAAGTTATAAATCAGTAAAATTAATCTTGATTATATATTGAACCTCTTGCAGAAATAAATAA